>NZ_JBTOLC010000026.1:0-86750 GCF_054551825.1 Streptomyces sp. L500 | reverse complement strand
GAGGCCATCGCCAAGGGCGTCGGCGTCCGCGGCCTGATCAACATCCAGTTCGCCATGGCCGGGGACATCCTCTACGTCCTGGAGGCCAACCCGCGCGCCTCCCGCACCGTCCCCTTCACCTCGAAGGCGACCGCCGTACCGCTGGCCAAGGCCGCCGCCCGGATCTCCCTGGGCGCGACCGTCGCCGAGCTGCGCGCGGAGGGCATGCTGCCGAAGACCGGTGACGGCGGCACCCTGCCGATGGACGCGCCGATCTCCGTCAAGGAGGCCGTGATGCCGTGGTCGCGCTTCCGCGACATCCACGGCCGCGGCGTCGACACCGTCCTCGGCCCGGAGATGCGCTCCACCGGCGAGGTCATGGGCATCGACAACCTCTTCGGCACCGCCTACGCCAAGTCGCAGGCCGGCGCCTACGGCGCGCTGCCCACCAAGGGCCGCGCGTTCGTCTCCGTCGCCAACCGCGACAAGCGCTCGATGATCTTCCCGGCCCGCGAGCTGGTCGCCCACGGCTTCGAGCTGCTGGCCACCTCCGGCACCGCCGAGGTCCTCAAGCGCAACGGCATCAACGCCACCGTCGTGCGCAAGCAGAGCGAGGGCGAGGGCCCGAACGGCGAGAAGACGATCGTCCAGCTGATCCACGACGGGGAGGTCGACCTCATCGTCAACACCCCCTACGGCACGGGCGGCCGCCTCGACGGCTACGAGATCCGCACCGCCGCCGTCGCCCGCGCGGTGCCGTGCCTGACGACGGTCCAGGCGCTCGCCGCCGCCGTCCAGGGCATCGAGGCGCTCAGCCGCGGCGACGTGGGCGTGCGCTCCCTCCAGGAGCACGCCGAGCACCTGACCGCGGCCCGGTCCTGATCCCTCCCGCCCATCCGTCCCCGGCCCTCGGCCGGGGGCGGATGGGCGGCCCCATGGAACCTCCCCTTCGGCTGTGGAAGGCCCGGCACCACATGTACTCCCTGTTCTTCCGACTGTTCTTCCAGCGGATGGATCCCGAGCGAGCCCACCACCTGGCGTTCTCGTGGATCCGCCGGGTGGCCGGCGTCCCGGTGCTGCGCACCTTCGTCGCCGCCGTCCTCGCCCCCCGCCACGCGGCGCTGCGCACCGAGGCCCTCGGCCTGCGGATGCACGGCCCCTTCGGCCTCGCCGCCGGCTTCGACAAGAACGCCGCCGCGATCGACGGCATGGCCATGCTCGGCTTCGACCACGTCGAGATCGGCACCGTCACCGCCCAGCCGCAGCCGGGCAACCCCAAGAAGCGGCTCTTCCGCCTCGTCGCCGACCGCGCCCTGATCAACCGCATGGGCTTCAACAACGACGGCTCGGCGGCCGTGGCGGAGCGCCTGGCGGCCCGCCAGGAGGTCTTTAAGACCACCGTCGGCGTCAACATCGGCAAGACCAAGATCGTGCCGGAGGAGGAGGCCGTCGCCGACTACGTCGCCTCCACCGAGCGCCTGGCCGCCCACGCCGACTACCTCGTCGTCAACGTCTCGTCGCCCAACACGCCCGGGCTGCGCAACCTCCAGGCCACCGAGTCGCTGCGCCCGCTGCTCACGGCCGTCCGCGAGGCCGCCGACCGCACGGTCACCTCGCGCCACGTGCCGCTGCTGGTGAAGATCGCCCCCGATCTCGCCGACGAGGACATCGACGCCGTCGCCGACCTCGCCGTCGAGCTGGGCCTGGACGGCATCATCGCCAACAACACCACCATCGCCCGCGACGGCCTGGGCCTCCGTACCCCGAAGCGCACCGTCGAGGCCATCGGCGCCGGCGGCCTCTCCGGCGCCCCCGTGAAGGCCCGCTCGCTGGCCGTCCTGAGCCGCCTGTACGCCCGTGTGGGCGACCGGATCACCCTGGTGGGCGTCGGGGGCATCGAGACCGCCGACGACGTCTGGGAGCGCATCCTGGCGGGCGCCACGCTGGTCCAGGGCTACAGCGCCTTCATCTACGAGGGCCCCTTCTGGTGCCGGAAGATCCACAAGGGCCTGGCCGAGCGCCTGGCGGCCAGCCCGTACGACACGCTCGCCGAAGCGGTGGGCAGCGCCGTGCCGGGGGCAGGCGTTCCGCAGGGCGGAACGGGTGGGCCCGACGCGACCACCGGCCCGCACACGACCCCGAAGGGAAACCGATGACCACCGAAGCCTTCGGCACCCGCCTGCGCCGCGCCATGGACGAGCGCGGCCCGCTCTGCGTCGGCATCGACCCCCACGCCTCCCTCCTCGCCGACTGGGGCCTGACCGACGACATCGCCGGTCTGGAGCGCTTCACCCACACCGTGGTGGAGGCGCTGGCCGACCGCGTCGCCGTCCTCAAGCCGCAGTCCGCCTTCTTCGAGCGCTTCGGCTCGCGCGGCCTCGCCGTGCTGGAGCGGGCCGTGGCGGACGCCCGGGCCGCCGGGGCGCTGGTGCTGATGGACGCCAAGCGCGGCGACATCGGCTCCACCATGGCCGCCTACGCCGCCACCTACCTCGACCCGGCCTCGCCGCTGTTCTCCGACGCGGTGACCGTCAGCCCCTACCTCGGCTACGGCTCGCTGCGCCCCGCCCTGGACCTGGCCCGGGAGACCGGCGCGGGCGTGTTCGTCCTCGCCCTGACCTCCAACCCGGAGGGTGCCGAGGTGCAGCACGCGGTGCGGGCCGACGGCCGGAGCGTCGCGGCGACCGTCCTGGACCACCTGCGAGCGGAGAACGCCGGAGCGGCCCCCATGGGCTCGTTCGGCGCCGTCGTCGGTGCCACGCTGGGCGACTCGCTGGGCGCGGCGGGTGCGGATCTCGCCATCAACGGTCCGCTCCTGGCCCCCGGCATCGGCGCGCAGGGCGCCACCGCCGCCGACCTGCCGAAGGTCTTCGGCGCGGCCGTGCGGGACGTCGTCCCGAACGTGAGCCGCGGGGTGCTCCGGCACGGCCCCGACGTGGCCGCGCTGCGGGAGAGCGCGGACCGTTTCGCGAGTGAGATCCGCGACGCGGTGGCGGGCTGAGCGACGCCGGTCCCGGCGGGGCGATACGTCCCAGGTCGGCCACAACGGCGAGTTAACGCCAACCGCCAAAGAAATTTGTCGGTCATTATGTCCGGAAAAGTCCTGGTCGAGAGAGTCTGACCAGGACTTTTCGCTTGTTCTCGCTGACTGGAGCGGGATCGGCCGCTAGTCTCCGACGAGAGCGAACGCGCAAGCGCGTTGCTCGTTGCCCCCCAGGTGTGGGCCGACTAGGTTCCTCACCGGTCCGTATCCAGTTCGACTTCCGAGGTGACGTAGGCGTGGCTCTTCCGCCCCTTACCCCTGAACAGCGCGCAGCCGCGCTCGAAAAGGCCGCCGCGGCTCGCCGGGAGCGCGCCGAGGTCAAGAATCGGCTCAAGCACTCCGGCGCCTCTCTGCACGACGTGATCGAGCAGGGCCAGAAGAACGAAGTCATCGGCAAGATGAAGGTCAGTGCCCTCCTGGAGAGTCTCCCCGGGGTGGGCAAGGTCCGTGCCAAGCAGATCATGGAGCGGCTCGGGATCTCCGAGAGCCGTCGTGTGCGCGGCCTCGGCTCCAACCAGATCGCCGCTCTGGAGCGCGAGTTCGGCAGCAAGGCCGCCTGAACCGGCGGCCCCGTCGCGGCGGCCCGGTGGCCGTGACCGCCCCCTCCGGGCGGTCCGGCGTTACCGGGCACTCCCGAGAACCGGGATAATCGCTGCATGAGTACCTCAGTCTCCCGGGGCGCGTCCCCCGTTGCCCCGGCCAGACAACCGCGGCTGACCGTGCTCTCCGGCCCCTCCGGGGTCGGCAAGAGCACGGTCGTCGCCCATATGCGCAAGGCCCACCCCGAGGTGTGGCTCTCGGTGTCCTGCACCACCCGCAAGCCGCGCCCCGGCGAGCAGGAGGGTGTCCAGTACTTCTTCGTCGACGACGAGCAGTTCGACAAGCTCGTCGCCAACGGCGAGCTGCTGGAGTGGGCCGAGTTCGCGGGCAACCGCTACGGCACGCCCCGCAAGGCCGTGCTGGACCGCCTGGAGGTGGGCGAGCCCGTGCTGCTGGAGATCGACCTCCAGGGCGCCCGGCAGGTCCGCGAGACCATGCCGGAGGCCCAGCTGGTCTTCCTCGCGCCGCCGAGCTGGGACGAGCTGGTCCGCCGGCTCACCGGCCGGGGGACCGAGTCGCCCGAGGTCATCGAGCGGCGGCTGGCGGCCGCGAAGGTGGAGCTGGCGGCGGAGTCGGAGTTCGACACCACGCTGGTCAACACCTCCGTCGAGGACGTCGCACGCGAGCTGCTAGCCTTGCTGCGCTGAACATCTTTCTTCACCCCCCTTCGGAAGGCAGAGAGTGTCCTCTTCCATCACCGCGCCCGAGGGCATCATCAACCCGCCGATTGATGAGCTGCTCGAGGCGACCGACTCGAAGTACAGCCTGGTGATCTACGCCGCCAAGCGCGCGCGCCAGATCAACGCGTACTACTCGCAGCTCGGCGAGGGCCTGCTGGAGTACGTGGGCCCGCTGGTGGACACCCACGTCCACGAGAAGCCGCTCTCCATCGCGCTCCGCGAGATCAACGCGGGCCTGCTGACCTCCGAGGCCGTCGAGGCCCCGGCGGCGTAAGCACCGTCGTATTCGTTCGTCATCGAGGGCCCGGCAGCGCGTCTGCCGGGCCCTTGGTGTGTCATTGGACAGTGCGCACACGTGTACGTGCGTACGGGGATCGTGGGGAGAAGCGAGAGCGATGGACAAGCCCAACGTCGTCCTGGGGGTCAGCGGCGGGATCGCCGCCTACAAGGCGTGCGAGCTGCTGCGCCGCCTCACCGAGTCGGGTCATGACGTCCGGGTGGTGCCCACCGCGTCCGCCCTGAACTTCGTGGGCGAGGCGACCTGGTCCGCGCTGTCCGGCCACCCCGCCGGCACCGAGGTGTGGGAAAGCGTCCACGAGGTGCCGCACGTGCGGATCGGCCAGCGGGCCGACCTCGTCGTCGTCGCCCCCGCGACCGCCGACATGCTGGCCAAGGCCGCCCACGGCCTCGCCGACGACCTGCTGACCAATACGCTCCTCACCGCCCGCTGCCCGGTCGTCTTCGCCCCGGCGATGCACACCGAGATGTGGGAGAACCCGGCCACCCAGGAGAACGTGGCGACGCTGCGCCGCCGCGGCGCGATCGTCATCGAGCCCGCCGTGGGCCGGCTGACCGGCGTCGACACCGGCAAGGGCCGGCTGCCCGACCCCGGCGAGATCTTCGAGGTCTGCCGCCGGGTCCTGGCGCGCGGCGCGGAGGGCATGGCCGCCGACCTCGCGGGCCGCCACGTCGTGGTGAGCGCGGGCGGCACCCGGGAGCCCCTGGACCCCGTGCGCTACCTGGGGAACCGTTCCTCCGGCAAGCAGGGCTACGCCCTCGCCCGGACCGCCGTCGCCCGGGGCGCCCGGGTCACCCTGGTCGCCGCCAACAGCGAGCTGCCCGACCCCGCCGGCGCCGACGTGGTGCGCGTGGGGACGGCGGTGCAGCTGCGGGAGGCCGTGCTCAAGGCCGCGGCGGACGCCGATGCCGTGGTGATGGCCGCGGCGGTCGCGGACTTCCGGCCCGCCAGCTACGCCGAAGGAAAGATCAAGAAGCGGGACGGGCGGGAGCCGGAGCCGGTCGCGCTGGTGCGCAACCCGGACGTCCTCGCCGAGCTCTCGGCGGACCGCCCCCGCCCCGGCCAGGTCGTCGTCGGCTTCGCCGCCGAGACCGACCACGTGCTGGAGAACGGCCGCGCCAAGCTCGCCCGCAAGGGCTGCGACCTGCTGGTCGTCAATGAGGTGGGGGAGCGGAAGACATTCGGCTCCGAGCGGAACGAGGCCGTCGTGCTCGCCCCCGACGGCACCGAGACCCCGGTCCCGTACGGCCCCAAGGAAGCCCTCGCGGACACGGTCTGGGACCTCGTCGTCCCCCGTCTCGGCTGACGCCCGACGGGCACAGCCTATACAGTTTTTGTGACGGGAGTCACAGACCGTGCCCAATGTCATCCGGGGCGGGATGTCCTGCCGGTGACGATGCCAGATAAACTGGCTACGGATCCGAGTCGAGCGCAGCTCTCGGCCGGATCTGTCAATGCTCAGACAGCAGCCGCTGCAACCCCAGGGAGCGATGTGTCCCGCCGCCTGTTCACCTCGGAGTCCGTGACCGAGGGTCACCCCGACAAGATCGCTGATCAGATCAGCGACTCCATTCTCGACGCCCTCCTCAAGGAGGACCCGACGTCCCGCGTCGCCGTCGAGACGCTCATCACCACCGGCCTGGTGCACGTCGCCGGCGAGGTGACCACGAAGGCCTACGCGCCGATCGCCACGCTCGTGCGCAACAAGATCCTCGAGATCGGCTACGACTCGTCCAAGAAGGGCTTCGACGGCGCCTCCTGCGGCGTCTCGGTCTCCATCGGCGCGCAGTCCCCCGACATCGCCCAGGGCGTCGACACCGCCTACGAGACCCGCGTCGAGGGCGACGAGGACGAGCTCGACAAGCAGGGCGCCGGCGACCAGGGCCTGATGTTCGGCTTCGCCTGCGACGAGACGCCGAACCTGATGCCGCTCCCGATCGAGCTCGCGCACCGGCTCTCGCGCCGCCTGTCCGAGGTCCGCAAGAACGGCACCATCCCGTACCTGCGCCCGGACGGCAAGACCCAGGTCACCATCGAGTACGACGGCAACAAGGCCGTGCGCCTGGACACCGTTGTCGTCTCCTCGCAGCACGCCTCCGACATCGACCTGGACTCGCTGCTCGCGCCCGACATCCGCGAGTTCGTCGTCGAGCACGTGCTCAAGCAGCTCGTCGAGGACGGCATCAAGCTCGACACCGACGGCTACCGCCTCCTGGTGAACCCCACCGGCCGCTTCGAGATCGGCGGCCCCATGGGCGACGCCGGCCTCACCGGCCGCAAGATCATCATCGACACCTACGGCGGCATGGCCCGCCACGGTGGCGGCGCCTTCTCCGGCAAGGACCCGTCCAAGGTCGACCGCTCCGCCGCGTACGCGATGCGCTGGGTCGCCAAGAACGTCGTCGCCGCCGGTCTGGCCGCGCGCTGCGAGGTCCAGGTCGCCTACGCGATCGGCAAGGCCGAGCCCGTCGGTCTCTTCGTCGAGACCTTCGGCACCCACACGGTCGACACCGACAAGATCGAGAACGCCATCGCCGAGGTCTTCGACCTCCGCCCGGCCGCGATCATCCGCGACCTCGACCTGCTCCGCCCGATCTACGCCCAGACCGCCGCGTACGGCCACTTCGGCCGCGAGCTCCCCGACTTCACCTGGGAGCGCACCGACCGCGTCGACGCGCTGCGCAAGGCGGCGGGGCTGTAAGTCCCGCGCCCGCCCGTGACGGACGGCCCCGGACCGAGGAATCGGTCCGGGGCCGTCCGCGTGCCCGGCACCGGCCCGTACCGCGGTCCGTCGGGCTCGGCCGCCGCTGTCAGTGGGGTCTGGTAGGACTGGGGCTGTGAGCAGCGAGAACGGGCGGTCGGAGCGGGAGGCTCCCGAGGTGGAGCAGCTCGCGCTGATCCGGGAGAGCGTGCGCAAGGCCAAGGTGCCGCGGGCCAAGCCGCGGACGTGGCGGGGGGCCGTGCTGGCCAAGGAGCTGCCCGTCGCCCGGGTGCTGGTCGACAAGGGGCCGGTCCATCTCGACCGGCTGTGGGATTACGCCGTCCCCGCCGAGCTGGACGCCGAGGCCCGGCCCGGGGTGCGGGTGCGGGTGCGCTTCGGCGCGGGCACGCGGAACGTGCGGGGCGGGCGCCGGGAGGGGGGCGGGCTGCTCGACGGGTTCATCGTGGAGCGGGTCGCCGAATCCGAGTACCAGGGCCCGCTGGCCGCGCTCGCGCAGGTGCTGTCGCCCGAGCCGGTGCTGAGCCCCGCGCTGCTGGGCCTCTGCCGGTCCGTCGCCGACCGGTACGCGGGCTCGCTCGCGGACGTGCTGCAGCTGGCCGTGCCGCCCCGGCACGCCCGGATCGAGGCCGAGCCGTCGCCCGGCCCGGCGCCGCGCCCCGCCGCGCCCGAGCCCGGCGGCTGGGCGCGGTACCCGACCGGGCCCGCCTACCTCCAGGCCGTCGCCCGGGGCGACGCCCCCCGCGCGGTGTGGACGGCGCTGCCCGGGCCCCACTGGCCGGGAGAGCTGGCCCGGGCCGCCGCCGCCGCGCTCTCGGCGGGGCGCGGGGCGCTGATCGTCGTGCCCGACGGCCGGACGGCCGCCCGGGTGGACGCCGCGCTCGGCGAGCTGCTGGGCGCCGGGCGCCATGTGCTGCTCACCGCCGACACGGGCCCCGAGGAGCGCTACCGCCGCTGGCTCGCCGTCAGCCGCGGCGCGGTACGGGCCGTGGTCGGCACCCGCGCCGCGATGTTCGCTCCCGTCCGGGACCTCGGCCTCGTGGCCATCTGGGACGACGGCGACTCCAGCCACAGCGAGCCGCACGCGCCCCAGCCGCACGCCCGTGAGGTGCTGCTGCTGAGGGCCGCCCACGAGAAGGCGGCGTTCCTGCTGGGCGGTTTCGGCTGCACGGTGGAGGCCGCCCAGCTGGTGGAGACCGGCTGGGCCCTGCCCCTGGCCGCCGCCCGCGAGCGGATCCGCGTCACCGCCCCCCGGATCCGCACGGTCGGGGAGGCCGACGAGGCGCGGGACGCCGCCGCGCGGGCAGCCCGGCTGCCCACGGTGGCCTGGGAGGTCGCCCGGGAGGGCCTCAAGCACGGGCCCGTGCTGGTGCAGGTGCCGCGTCGGGGCTATGTGCCCCGGCTGGCCTGCGAGCGCTGCCGCGAGCCCGCCCGCTGCGCGCACTGCGCCGGGCCGCTGGAGGCCCGTGCCGGGGACGATGGCCTGCTCCATTGCGGCTGGTGCGGGGAGGAGGCCCGGGACTGGCACTGCGGCGAGTGCGGCGGCTTCCGGCTGCGCGCCCAGGTCGTGGGCGCCCGGCGGACCGCCGAGGAGCTGGGCCGCGCGTTTCCGGCCGTGCCCGTGCGCACGTCCGGGCGCGATCACATCCTGGACTCCGTCCCGGACCGGCCCGCGATCGTCGTCTCCACGCCGGGCGCCGAGCCCGTCGCCGAGGGCGCCGGCTACGCGGCGGCCCTGCTGCTCGACGGCTGGGCCCTCCTCGGCCGCCCCGACCTGCGGGCGGGGGAGGAGGCGCTGCGCCGCTGGCTGGGCGCGGCCGCGCTGGTGCGGGGGCAGGAGGCCGGCGGCACGGTCGTCGTCGTGGCCGAGCCGACGCTGCGGCCCGTGCAGGCCCTCGTCCGCTGGGACCCGGCCGGGCACGCGGTGCGCGAGCTGGCCGACCGGGCGGAGCTGGGCTTTCCGCCGGTCTCGCGGATGGCGGCGGTCGCGGGGCCGCCGGCCGCCGTCGCGGAGCTGATCGCCATGGCGGAGCTGCCGGAGGGGACGGAGGTGCTCGGGCCCGTCCCGCTGCCGCCGCCCCCGCCGGGGCGGCCGCGGCGGGCGGGCGACCCTCCGCCGGGTGAGCACTGGGAGCGCGCCCTGCTCCGGGTGCGGCCCGGGCAGGGCGCGGCGCTGGCGGCCGCGCTCAAGACGGCGCAGGCGATACGGCTGGCTCGGCGGGAGGGGGAGCCGGTGCGGTTGCGGGTGGATCCGCCGGACATCGGGTGAGCGGCCCCGTGCCGGGCGCCCTGCAGGTCCCGTGCCGGGCGTGCCCTGGGCGTCGGTGCCCGTGGTGTGCTGGGCGCCCATGTCCCGTCGCCGCGGGGATCGGCCACGACGGTGGAGTTCGGCGGTGCCGGACTGGGCTCGGCCCGGTGGGTTCCCCGCTTGTGGGCTGTTCGGCACCGCCGGGCTCGCTGGTGGGGGTGCCCGCCGTCGCGGCGGGGAGAAGGCCCCAGTCCCGCCCCTTCACCGTTTCCCGGGGCTGCGCCCCGGCCCCCGGACCGGGGGAATCAGCCGTTGCGGGGGCCCGGGAACGCCGAGGCGCGCGGCTCCTCGCGGTGGGCGCCCGGCTGGCCCGGGACCGTGCGGGCCGCCGGGACGATGGGTACGGGCGCGGGCTCCGCGGTGCGGACGGAGGACTCGGACGGCTCGGCCGTGGCCTGCGCGCCCGCGCGGCGCGCCCCGTAACGGCGGTGGACCGCCTGCTTGGTGACGCCGAGCGCCGAACCCACCGCGTCCCACGAGAAGCCCAGCGAACGGTCGAAGTCCACCGCCGCCGTGACCAGCGTCTCGACGCTGTCCCGCAGCTCCTGCGCCAGCCGGACGGTGGGCGCGGGGGCGCGGCCGTAGACGACGAAGCCGGCTGACGGGCCGGTGCGGCGCGGCCGGTAGACGTTGCCCAGCTGGGCGGTGAGGGTGCGCAGCGCGTCCACCTGGCGGCGGACCCTCTCGATGTCCCGGACCAGAAGATGCAGGCTGGCCCGTGCCTGGGCGTCGTGGGTTGCGTGGTCGGGCATGAACAAGCCTCTCGGACCGGCGGTTAACGGGACGTTGGGGTAGGAGAACGGAAGCGGGCCGCGGTTGCGGCCCGTTTCGGTCAATCTCTCTTGACCCAACGCGCCACGGGCCGCTGGGTCACGGTATGGGGGCGTACATCCGCCGGAATGGGGCGCGTATCAGCCCGCACGCCCCCGGGGCCGGGCCGCCTCTAGACTGAGACGCCGCTCACCAGAGAGGTAGTCCGCCACCCATGAGGCTCGTCTTCGCCGGTACCCCCGAGGTCGCCGTACCCGCCCTCGACGCCCTGATCGCCTCGGACCGGCACGAGGTCGTCGCCGTCGTCACCCGGCCCGACGCGCCCGCCGGGCGCGGCCGCCGGCTGGTCGCCAGCCCCGTCGCCGAGCGCGCCGAGGAGGCCGGCATCGAGGTGCTCAAGCCCGTCCGGCCGCGTGATGAGGACTTCCTCGCCCGGCTGCGGGAGATCGCCCCCGACTGCTGCCCCGTCGTCGCCTACGGCGCCCTGCTGCCCAAGGCCGCCCTGGAGATCCCGACCCACGGGTGGGTGAATCTCCACTTCTCGCTGCTGCCCGCGTGGCGCGGCGCCGCCCCCGTGCAGCACTCGATCCTGGCCGGTGACGACATGACCGGCGCCTCCACGTTCCAGATCGAGGAGGGCCTGGACTCCGGCCCCGTCTACGGCGTGCTGACCGAGCACATCCGCCCCACCGACACCAGCGGCGATCTGCTGACGCGGCTCGCCTTCGCCGGCTCCGGGCTGCTCGCCGCGACCATGGACGGCATCGAGGACGGCACGCTCAAGGCCGTGCCGCAGCCCGCGGACGGCATCACGCTCGCCCCGAAGATCAGCGTCGAGGACGCCCGGATCGACTGGGCCGCGCCCGCCCTGCGCGTCGACCGCGTCGTACGCGGCTGCGCCCCGGCGCCCGGCGCCTGGACGACCTTCCGCGGCGAGCGCCTGAAGGTCATGTCCGTGGCGCTCGACCCCGCCCGTACGGAGCTCGCGCCCGGCGAGATCGCCACCGCCAAGAACTCCCTCCACGTGGGCACCGGCTCCCACGCCGTCCGGCTCCAGTGGGTCCAGCCGCAGGGCAAGAAGCCGATGCAGGCGGCCGACTGGGCGCGCGGCGTGCGCATCGCCCCGGGGGAGAAGCTCGGCGGCGAGTGAGCCCCCAAGTGATCCGGCGTAGGCTGGAGCTCCTCATCACCCCAGCTCCGGAGCACCTTTCGTGAACGACCAGGCCCCTCGCAAGCGCCCCGCAAAGCCCTATCGCCGGCCCAAGAAGGACCCGGTGCGGATACTCGCCTTCGAGGCGCTGCGGGCCGTCGACGAGCGGGACGCGTACGCGAACCTGGTGCTCCCGCCGCTGCTCCGCAAGGCTCGGGAGAAGGAGGGCTTCGAGGCGCGTGACGCGGCCCTCGCCACCGAGCTCGTCTACGGGACGCTGCGCCGCCAGGGCACCTACGACGCGATCATCGCCGCGTGCGTGGACCGCCCGCTGCGCGAGGTCGACCCGCCGGTGCTGGACGTCCTGAGCCTCGGCGCCCACCAGCTGCTCGGCACCCGCATCCCCACGCACGCGGCGGTCTCGGCCACCGTCGAGCTGGCCCGGGTGGTGCTCGGCGACGGGCGGGCCAAGTTCGTCAACGCCGTCCTGCGCAAGATCTCCGCCCATGAGCTGGACGGCTGGCTGGAGAAGGTCGCCCCGCCCTACGAGGACGACCCGGAGGAGCACCTCGCCGTCGTCCACTCCCACCCGCGCTGGATCGTCTCCGCGCTGTGGGACGCGCTCGGCGGCGGCCGGGCCGGCATCGAGGACCTGCTGGAGGCGGACAACGAGCGCCCCGAGGTCACCCTCGTCGCCCGCCCCGGCCGGGCCACGACCGACGAGCTGATCGCCGCCGCCGGTGAGGACTCCGCCCTGCCCGGCCGCTGGTCGCCCTGCGCGGTCCGGCTCGCCGAGGGCGGCGAGCCCGGCGCGCTGGAGGCCGTCCGCGAGGGGCGCGCGGGCGTCCAGGACGAGGGCAGCCAGCTGATCGCCCTCGCCCTCGCCGACGTCCCCGTCGACGGGCCGGACGAACGCTGGCTGGACGGCTGCGCGGGCCCCGGCGGCAAGGCCGCCCTGCTCGGGGCGCTCGCTGCGCGGCGTGGAGCGGCGCTGCTGGCGTCCGAGAAGCAGCCGCACCGGGCCCGCCTCGTGGCCCGCGCCCTGGCCGGCAACCCCGGCCCGTACGAGGTCATCGCCGCGGACGGCACGCGTCCGCCGTGGCGCGAGGGGTCCTTCGACCGGGCCCTGGTCGACGTGCCCTGCTCGGGTCTGGGCGCCCTGCGCCGCCGCCCCGAGGCCCGCTGGCGGCGCCGCCCCGAGGACCTGGCCGGCTTCGCCCCGCTGCAGCGCGGGCTGCTGCGCGAGGCGCTGCGTTCCGTGCGCGTCGGCGGTGTCGTCGGCTACGCCACCTGCTCGCCGCACCTGGCGGAGACGCGGGCCGTCGTCGAGGACGTGCTGCGCGGCCGTGGCGGCGAGGCCCCGCCCGCCGAATGGATCGACGCCCGTCCCTTCATGCAGGGCGTGCCGGTGCTGGGCGACGGCCCGGACGTCCAGCTGTGGCCGCATCTGCACGGCACGGACGCGATGTACCTGGCGCTGCTGCGCCGCACGGGCTGACCTCCCGGCCGGGCCGCCTTCCCGGGGCTCCGGCCCCGGGCCCCCGGGGCCGGGGCGGCCCCGTGTCAAAGACAACGCCCGCGACATGGCAGGCTTGGGGCATGGCAGTACAGATCAACCCCAGCATCCTTTCCGCGGATTTCGCCCGCCTCGCCGACGAGGCGCAGGCCGTGCGGGGCGCCGACTGGCTCCACGTCGATGTGATGGACAATCACTTCGTCCCCAATCTGACGCTCGGCGTGCCGATCGTCGAGTCGCTGCTCAAGGCGACCGACACGCCGCTGGACTGCCATCTGATGATCGAGGACCCGGACCGCTGGGCGCCGCAGTACGCGGAGGTGGGCGCCGGGTCGGTGACCTTCCACGCGGAGGCGGCCCACGCGCCCGTGCGGCTGGCGCGGGAGATCCGGCGGCTGGGGGCCCGGGCGTCGATGGCGCTCAAGCCCGCCACGCCCATCGAGCCCTTCGAGGACCTGCTCCCCGAGCTCGACATGCTGCTGATCATGACCGTCGAGCCGGGCTTCGGCGGCCAGTCGTTCCTCGACATCATGCTGCCCAAGATCCGCCGCACCCGTGAGCTGATCTCGCGCCACAACCTCCCCATCTGGCTCCAGGTGGACGGGGGCGTCTCGGCCGCCACCATCGAGCGGTGCGCGGAGGCGGGCGCGGACGTATTCGTGGCCGGCTCCGCCGTCTACGGTATGGACGACCCGGCGGAGGCCGTACGCGCCCTGCGCACGCAGGCGGAGCGGGCCACCCTCGGCGCGCCCTGGGCCTGCGCACACTGAGCGGCCCGCGCCGCTCGCCCGAATTGCTGAGGGCCGAGGTCAAGGTCTGATCGCGGACCGTCGAATCTGACAGGATGACATCGGGTCCACGCGTCACAGCGGGACACCTTCGGCAGAAACAGCTACACCCACCCCAGTAGCTACCCACGCGGTAGCAGCAAGCTTGACCACAGTAGTGAGGAGACCGCGGTGTCGACGGGCGGCCGTTCAGCCACGCCTATGGGGCCCGCCGAGCTGGTGCAGGCGGCCGCGATGGCCCGCCGTTTCTACCTCGAGGGCAAGTCGAAGATCCAGATCGCCGAGGAGTTCGGCGTGAGCCGCTTCAAGGTGGCCCGGGTGCTGGAGACGGCGCTCGAGCGCGACCTGGTGCGGATCGAGATCCGGGTGCCGGCCGAGCTGGACGCGGAGCGCTCCGACGCGCTGCGCGCCCGCTACGGCCTGCGCCACGCGGTCGTGGTGGAGTCCCCGGCCGACGCCGCCGACGACGCCGCCGACCCGGAGAACCTCGGCGAGGTCGCGGCCGGCCTGCTCGGCGAGCTGGTCCACGAGGGCGATGTGCTCGGCCTCGCCTGGGGCCGCTCCACCATCCACATGGCCGCCGCCCTCCACCGGCTGCCCCCCTGCACGGTGGTCCAGCTCACCGGTGTCTACGACGCGGGCACCGCCGAGCGCGGCTCGGTGGAGGCCGTCCGCCGGGCCGCCCAGGTCTCCGGCGGCGAGGCCCACCCGATCTACGCCCCGATGCTGCTGCCGGACACGGCCACCGCCGCCGCCCTGCGCGGCCAGACGGGCATCGCCCGGGCCTTCGAGTACTTCGACCGGGTCACCGTCGCGGCCGTGTCCATCGGCTCCTGGGAGTCGGGCGTCTCCACGGTCTACGACATGCTCACCGAGGAGGAGCGCGAGCACTACGCCTCGCTCGGCGCGACTGCGGAGATGTCCGCGCACCTCTTCGACGCCGAGGGCCGCCGCATCGGCCGGGACCTGGGCGAGCGCTGCATCACCGTCGAGGCCGACCGGCTGCGCCGCATACCGGAGGTCGTCGCGATCGCCGGCGGGCTGCGCAAGGCGGCGGCGATCGGCGCGGTGCTCCGCTCCGGCCTGGTCACCAGCCTGGTCACGGACACCGCCGCCGCCGACTTCCTCCTCCACGAGACGGGCCCGGGCCCCCGCCCGGCCCTGGACCGCACCGATCCGGACGGCGCGTAGCGGCCGCGCGACCGGCGCTCCCACGGCCGCGCGGACCCGGTTTCACGGGGGTCCGCGCAGGTCAGCGGCGGGGCTTGGAGGATCGGCCAAGGCCCTCCCGGACAGCCCTGGAGGTTCGGGACTGGCCAGGTGCCCCGGTCGGCATGTGAGAATGAAGTACGTGCTTTTCCCTCGGCATGCCTTGTCGGGGGTCACCTCGAACGACTGGGATGTATCAGCACGTGCGTTTCCTCAATGACCAGAAGCCGCCGTACGACCTGACGTACGACGATGTGTTCATGGTGCCGAGCCGCTCCGCGGTCGGCTCCCGCCAGGGTGTGGACCTCTCCGCCCCGGACGGGACGGGCACCACCATTCCGCTCGTGGTCGCGAACATGACCGCGATCGCCGGCCGCCGCATGGCGGAGACGGTCGCCCGCCGCGGTGGCCTCGTCGTCATCCCGCAGGACATTCCGATCGAGGTCGTCACCGAGGTCATCTCCTGGGTCAAGGGCCGTCACCACGTGCTCGACACCCCGATCGTGCTGGCCCCCACCCAGACCGTCGCCGACGCGCTGTCCCTGCTGCCGAAGCGGGCCCACGGCGCCGGCGTCGTCGTCGACGCGGACCACCGCCCCGTCGGTGTCGTCACCGAGCACGACCTGTCCGGTGTGGACCGCTTCACCCAGCTGTCCGAGGTCATGTCCAAGGAGCTGCTGCTCCTCGACGCCGACATCGACCCGCGCGAGGCCTTCAACCAGCTCGACGCCGCGCACCGCAAGCTGGCCCCGGCCGTGGACAAGGACGGCAAGCTCGCCGGCATCCTGACCCGCAAGGGCGCCCTGCGCGCGACGCTGTACACCCCGGCCGTCGACAAGGACGGCAAGCTGCGCATCGCCGCCGCCGTCGGCATCAACGGCGACGTGGCCGGCAAGGCCAAGGCCCTGCTGGACGCCGGCGCCGACACCATCGTCGTGGACACCGCCCACGGCCACCAGGAGTCGATGATCTCCGCGATCAAGGCCGTCCGGTCGCTCGACCCGAACGTCCCGATCGTCGCGGGCAACATCGTCGCCGCCGAGGGCGTGCGCGACCTCATCGAGGCCGGCGCGGACATCATCAAGGTCGGTGTGGGCCCGGGTGCCATGTGCACCACCCGCATGATGACCGGCGTGGGCCGCCCGCAGTTCTCCGCGGTGCTGGAGTGCGCCGCCGAGGCCAAGAAGTACGGCAAGCACGTCTGGGCCGACGGTGGCGTCCGTCACCCGCGCGACGTGGCCATGGCGCTGGCCGCCGGTGCCTCCAACGTCATGATCGGCTCCTGGTTCGCCGGGACGTACGAGTCCCCGGGCGACCTCCAGCAGACGGCCGACGGCCGCCTCTACAAGGAGTCCTTCGGCATGGCCTCGGCCCGTGCCGTGCGCAACCGCACCTCCGAGGAGTCCGCCTACGACCGGGCCCGCAAGGGTCTGTTCGAGGAGGGCATCTCCACCTCCCGCATGTTCCTCGACCCGACCCGCCCGGGCGTCGAGGACCTGATCGACTCGATCATCGCGGGTGTCCGTTCCTCCTGCACCTACGCGGGCGCGGGCTCCCTGGAGGAGTTCGCCGAGCGTGCCGTCGTCGGCGTCCAGAGCGCCGCCGGCTACGCCGAGGGCAAGCCGCTGCACGCCAGCTGGCAGTAGTCACGCACCGCCCGTGAAGGGGCGCGATCCGGTTCGCCGGGTCGCGCCCCTTTTTTGCTGCCCCTGTACCGATTCATAACACCGTGCGCAATGATTCACTGATAAGGGCCCCCCGACGCAATGATCGAACGGGCATACGCAAGAATGGTGCATTACGAGCGCGGGCCCTCACCTCGTAAGGTCTGCGCAGAACGTGGAGTGGCGGATACCGCTTGCTCGGCGGTACCCCCTCGCTACGGGTTTGCTCTGCCATGCCGGCGCGCCCTGGGACCGCCGCGCCGTCGCTCCCGACCGGCCACCCCCCGACCGGGAATCATGAAACGGAGCGACCCCTGTGGGATCGACCCCAGTGTTGGACAAAGGCGCATCACCGGCCCTGACCGGTGACGCCAGGCGTGCCCCGCTGCCGACCGCCGGCTTCGGCACCCGCCTGATGCGCCGCAAGCCTGTCGAGCGCCTGGTCGCCGAGGGCGGCCAGGGCGAGGGCGGCTCGCTGCGCCGCTCGCTCGGCATGTGGCAGCTGACGATGATCAGCATCGGCGCCACCCTGGGCACCGGCATCTTCGTGGTGCTGGGCGAGGCCGTGCCCAAGGCCGGCCCCGCCGTGGTGATCTCCTTTGTGATCGCCGGTCTCACCGCGCTCTTCTCGGCCCTGTCCTACGCCGAGCTCGCCGGCACCATCCCGGTCTCCGGATCCTCGTACTCGTACGCCTACGCCACCATGGGCGAGGTCGTCGCCTGGGTCTGCGGCTGGTGCCTGATCCTGGAGTACGGCGTCTCCGTCGCGGCCGTCGCCGTCGGCTGGGGCCAGTACCTCAACGAGCTCCTCCAGGGCACCCTCGGCGTCACCATCCCGGCGTGGATGGCCAACCCGCCCGGTACGGACGGCGGCGTCTTCAACCTGCCGGCCCTGCTCGTCGTGCTGCTGTGCATGGCGTTCCTGCTGGGCGGCGCCAAGGAGAGCGCCCGCGCCAACGCCATCATGGTCGGCGTGAAGATCGTGGCCCTGCTGCTCTTCTGCGCCGTGGCCTTCACCGGCATCCGCGCCGGCAACTACGCCCCCTTCATGCCGCTCGGCCTCGGCGGCGTCAGCGCCGCGGGCGCCAGCCTGTTCTTCTCCTACATCGGCTTCGACGCCGCGTCGACGGCCGGTGAGGAGGCGAAGGACCCCAAGAAGGACCTGCCCAAGGCGATCATGCTCTCCCTGCTGATCGTCACGGCCCTCTACGTCCTGGTCGCGGCCGTCGCCGTCGGCGCCCTGCCGTGGAAGAAGTTCGAGGGCTCCGAGGCCGCGCTGGCCGGGATCATGAAGGACGTCACGGGCCAGAGCTTCTGGGCCGTCCTCCTGGCCGCCGGTGCCGTCATCGCCATCGCCAGCGTCGTGCTGACCGTCCTCTACGGCCAGACCCGCATCCTCTTCGCGATGTCCCGCGACGGACTGGTCCCCAAGTCCTTCGCCAAGGTCAACAAGAAGGGCGTCCCGGTCGCCAACACCGTGATCGTCTCGCTCTTCTGCGGCGTCCTCGCCGCCGCCGTGCCGCTCGGCCAGCTCGCGGACGCCACCAGCATCGGCACGCTCTTCGCCTTCGCGCTGGTCAACATCGCCGTCATCGTGCTGCGGTTCACCCGTCCCACCATGAAGCGCAGCTTCCGGGTACCGCTTTCGGGTGTGCGGGTGCCCTTCGGCGACACCACGGTGCCGCTGGCGCCGGTCTTCCCCGCCATCGGCTGCGCCCTGTGCGTCTACATGATGACCAGCCTGGACGTCGTGACCTGGGAGGTCTTCGGCGGCTGGATGCTCATCGGCCTGGTGCTCTACTTCGCCTACGGCATGCGCAGCTCGCGGCTCGCCCGGGAAGCCCGTGGTGAGCTGGGGGCCGCTGTGACCGAGGTGGCCCAGGAGGCGCCCGAGGCGGCGCCGAAGGCGGCGGTGAAGACCGCCCAGGCCCCCGCGAAGGCCGCGAAGCCGGCGGCGAAGCGTTCCGCCAAGTCCCGGAAGCCCGCCAACAGGAAGTGATCTTCTTCCGCGCCGCCCTATGATCCCTGGCTGCCGGGTCCGCTCCGCGCGGGCCCGGCAGCCGTTTTCGGGTATGTCGACGGCCCCGGCCCGGCCGTCCGGGGCACCGAAGGGATCACATCCGATGAGCAGCCCCCACCTCCTGCTGACCGGCGACCGCCTCGCCCTGGGCATGCCCCGCGACGAGATGCTGACCGAGTACCACCGATGGGAGACCGACCCCGGCAGCGTCCTGGGCCGCGGCAGCGGCTTCCCGCAGACATGGGAGGCCCGGGCCGAGGAGTGGGACCGCACTCTCGACGACCGCGACCACCCGTGCTTCGAGATCGTCCGGCTCAAGGACAAGCAGCCCATCGGCCTCACCTCGCTCCGGGTCGACGCCCGTGAGCGACGGGCCGAGTTCTCGATCCTGATCGCCCCGGCCCACCGGGGCCGGCGCCTCGCCGAGGAGGCCACCCGGCTGACCCTCGACTGGTCCTTCCACCTGGGCGGCCTCCACACCGTGTGGCTACGGGTCCTGGAGCCCAACCGGGCCGGCCTCACCGCCTTCGAGAAGGCCGGATTCCGGCCGACCGGCCGCTTCCGCAAATCCGGCCACTGGCTGGGCCAGCGCGTCGACGAAGTCCTGATGGACGCCCTGATCGAGGACTTCCCCGGGCCCTCCGCCATGGTCACCACCCTCGGCAGATGAGCCGTCCCCACCGCGCACGAGTCGGGAGCGGGGCCGGGCGCGTGATCTACTGCAGGTAGCAGTAGCCATGACCCGGAGAAAAGTGATCCACCCGCCGTGCGATTGAACGAGCTCGACGAACGCATCGTGCATGCCCTGGCCGAGGACGCCAGGCGCTCCTACGCCGACATCGGAGCGGAGATCGGCCTGTCCGCGCCCGCCGTCAAACGGCGGGTGGACCGGCTGCGCGCCGAGGGCGCCATCACCGGTTTCACCGTGCGGGTGGACCCGGCGGCGCTCGGCTGGGAGACCGAGGGGTTCATCGAGCTCTACTGCCGTCGCAACACCTCGCCCGAGGCGATCCACCGGGGCCTCTCGCGCTACCCGGAGGTGGCGTCGGCCTCCACCGTCACGGGTGAGGCCGACGCCATCGTGCAGATCTTCGCCTCGGACATGCGTCACTTCGAGCGGGTCCTGGAGCGCATCGCGGGCGAGCCCTTCGTGGAGCGCACCAAGTCCGTGCTGGTCCTCTCCCCGCTACTGCGCCGCTTCAGCTCCGGCGCCCCGTCCTGACGGCGGACCACGCCGTCCTGACAGCGGGACGCGGTCTCCTGGCCGTGGACGGCGGCTGATATCCGCTGTCTCCGGGCCGAAGGGGCAGGGTCTCCGGCCCGGAGGGTCACATACGTCCCGGCCGGCGGGTCACCGGCGGCCGGCGACGCCGATCGCGCCACCGGCGTCCAGCCGGTCGACCCGTCCCTGGGCGGCGTAGGCCGCGGCGAGATAGCGCGGGTCGGGCCGCAGGGCGTGCTCGCGCAGGCACGCCTCGGTGAACTTGATCACGTGCTCGTCCCCGTGTTCCGCCGCCCGCGCGGCCAGCTCCGGGGCCGGGGGCGCCGCCTGTGCCTCCGCCCGCCGGGCGTCGGCGCCCTCGTCCCGCCGGTCGGTGGTGAAGGCCAGCAGGAAGGTGATGTGCACCTGCCAGAGGGCGGCCAGGGTCGGCTCGTGGAGCTCCGGCGGCAGGTGGGGGAGGACGAGACGGGCGGCCGCGGGCGCGGTCACCCCGTGGATCAGCGGCACGGGGAAGACCTCGGGGTGCGCGAGGTAGACGTCGGCGAAGCGGAGGGTCATCTCGCTCAGCAGCCGGTCCGCGCGGTCCGGCGCCAGTGACGTCAACGCCTCGCCGTAGCCGGGGAGTTCGGCGAGCCACGCCAGGCGCTGCCGGGGGACCTCCGGACGCAGGGGCCCCTCGTGCGGGACGCGGGGGAGCGCGGCGATCGCGCCGGCCAGGTCGTACGTCCCGGTCAGGCGCGGGCGGCCGGGGAGCTCGGTGAAGCGGGCGGCCCAGTAGGCCAGCCCCCGGGCGAGCTCGTCCAGCTGGAGCGGGGTGGGCCGCTCGGCGGCGTACAGGCCGCGCACGGCGTGCGCGACGCGGATGAGGCCGTGGGTCAGCCCGGCGAAGAGGCCGGGGAGCAGTCGCGGCCACCAGCGGACGAGCACCTCGCGCCAGTGCGCCTCGGCGAGTTCGCGGGTGAAGAGGGCCTCCCAGTCGCCGGCCCGGTGGAACGCGCCGAGCGCGGGGCGCCAGGAGGACTCGTCGGCGGGGTCCAGGGCGAAGCGCGGGGCGGGCGGCTCGTGGTGCTCCATGGCGCGCCGGTAGCGCTCCACCCACCGGGACACCTCGTCCCCGTGCCCGAGGAGGGCCAGCGCTTCGGCCCCCATCGGGCCGTGATTGGCCAGGTCGACACCCTGGCCGCGTTCGTACCCCAGATCCTTCATGCGCTCCAGGGCGTCATTGAGGGCATCGCTGTAACTGATCGACGGCATGATCCGGCCACCCACACCTTTCGGTTATCCAAATGGTTCGGAAGTCCAAAGCATCTACAATCGAAGTATGCCGCACGCGATCAGAACCGGGACACCGCCCCGCACCCCGACCGCCGAAGAGGTCGAAGTCATCGCCCTCGTCCCCCTGTTGGAGCCCTTCTTCCGCAAGGTGAGGGTCCGTGAGCAGATGCCGTCGGCGCTGCGCGAGGCCATGGAGAAGCACGGGCTGACGGCCCGGCACGGCGCCGTGCTGCCGCATCTGCTGGCGGGGGTGCCGCTGACCGTCGGCCAGATCGCCGGGCGGCTGCACGTCTCCCTGCCGACCGCCAGTGAACTGGTGGGGGCGCTGAGCCGGGCGGGGATCGTGGAGCGGGCGGAGGACCCGGGGAACCGCCGCCGGGTGCTCGTCTCGCTGGCCGCGGACTACCGGCCGCTCCTGGAGACGTTCGTCGCGCTCCGGGGGGAGCCGCTGCTGAGGGCCCTGGACGGGCTGACACCCGAGGAGCGCGCGGGCTTCGTGGCGGGGCTGACCGCCTGGGTGCGGGAGGTCCAGGGGTAGGCCCCGCCCGTCCACGCAACGTTTCGCCGCCGCCGCCGCGAAACACGCAACGAATCCACCGTCCTCGCGCAACGTCCGCGCCTTGTCCGGTCGAGAGCGCAAACCTTACCGTCGAGTCGTTTAAACGTATGAGTGTTTGAACCGCCCTGCCGAACGGCTCCGCTCGACTGCTGAAGAGGACGCATGACGCCGCTGCGTATCGCGCTGTGCCAAGGCCCCAGCGGCGTTCCCGCCTCGACCGCCGACAGCATCGCCGCCCTGGACGACGCCGCGCGCCGGGCCGCCGCCGCCGGAGCCCGGCTGCTGCTCACCGACGAGCTGTTCCTGACCGGCTACGCCCTCGGCGAGGCCGTCGCCGGGCTCGCCGAGCCCGCCGACGGCCCCGGCGCCCGGGCCGTCGCGCGCGTCGCCGCCGAGCACGGCCTGGCCATCGGCTACGGCTACCCCGAGCGCGACGGCGAGACCGTCTTCAACTCCCTCCAGCTGATCGGCCCCGACGGGACGCGGCTGGCGAACTACCGCAAGACCCATCTCTTCGGCGAGTACGAGACCACCAGCTTCACCCCCGGCCGGGACCTCGTCGTCCAGGCCGAGATCGACGGCGTCCGGATCGGGCTCCTGATCTGCTACGACGTCGAGTTCCCCGAGGCCGTCCGGGCGCACGCCCTGGCCGGCACCGAGCTGCTGCTCGTCCCCACCGCGCTGATGCGGCCGTACGAGATCGTCCCGCAGACGATCGTCCCGGCCCGCGCGTGGGAGAGCCAGCTCTACATCGCCTACGCCAACCGCTGTGGCGTGGAAGGCGACTTCACCTTCGCGGGGCTGTCCTGTCTGGCCGCCCCGGACGGGACCGTACGGGCCCGGGCCGGCGCCGGCGAGGACTTGGTCGTCGCCGACGTCGACCCGGAGCTGCTCCGGGCGTCACGCGCCGAGAACACCTATCTCGGCGACCGCCGCCCGGCGCTCTACACCTCGCTCACCTGACCCGCGGCCCCCGCCCCGCGCACCCCCTCAACACCCCTGCCAGTAGGAGAGTCCAGCCGATGACGTCCACGGTGCCCCCCGCCGCCCACGACGAGCACGAGCAGGCCCAGCCCGTCGAGCCGCCGATCACCATGTTCGGCCCGGACTTCCCCTTCGCGTACGACGACTTCCTCGCCCACCCGGCGGGCATCGGCCAGATCCCGGCCACCGAGCACGGCACCGAGGTCGCCGTCATCGGCGGCGGCCTGTCGGGCATCATCGCCGCGTACGAGCTGATGAAGATGGGCCTCAAGCCCGTCGTCTACGAGGCCGACCAGATCGGCGGCCGGCTGCGCACTGTCGGCTTCGAGGGCTGCGACGACGAGCTGACCGCCGAGATGGGCGCGATGCGCTTCCCCCCGTCCTCCACCGCCTTCCAGCACTACATCGACCTGGTGGGCCTGGAGACCAAGCCGTTCCCCAACCCGCTCGCGCCCGACACCCCCTCGACCGTCGTCGACCTCAAGGGCGAGTCGCACTACGCCGAGACGATCGACGACCTGCCGCAGGTCTACCGTGACGTCGCCACCGCGTGGAACGCCTGCCTGGAGGAGGGCGCCGACTTCTCCGACATGAACCGCGCCATGCGCGAGCGCGACGTGCCGCGCATCCGCGAGATCTGGGCGAAGCTCGTCGAGAAGCTCGACAACCAGACCTTCTACGGCTTCCTCTGCGAGTCGGAGGCCTTCAAGTCCTTCCGGCACCGTGAGATCTTCGGCCAGGTCGGCTTCGGCACCGGCGGCTGGGACACCGACTTCCCCAACTCCATCCTGGAGATCCTCCGCGTCGTCTACACCGAGGCGGACGACCACCACCGCGGCATCGTCGGCGGCAGCCAGCAGCTTCCGCTGCGCCTGTGGGAGCGCGAGCCGGCGAAGATCGTCCACTGGGCGCCGGGCACCTCGCTGTCCTCGCTGCACGGCGGCGCCCCCCGCCCGGCCGTCACCCGGCTGCACCGCACGGCGGGCAACCGCATCACGGTGACCGACGCGACCGGCGACATCCGCACCTTCCGGGCGGCGATCTTCACCGCGCAGTCCTGGATGCTGCTGTCCAAGATCGAGTGCGATGACTCGCTCTTCCCGATCGACCACTGGACGGCGATCGAGCGCACCCACTACATGGAGTCCTCCAAGCTCTTCGTGCCCGTGGACCGGCCGTTCTGGCTGGACAAGGACGAGGAGACCGGCCGGGACGTGATGTCGATGACGCTCACCGACCGGATGACCCGCGGCACCTATCTGCTGGACAACGGCCCGGACAAGCCGGCCGTGATCTGCCTGTCGTACACCTGGTGCGACGACAGCCTCAAGTGGCTGCCGCTGTCGGCGAACGAGCGCCTGGAGGTCATGCTCAAGTCGCTCGGCGAGATCTACCCCAAGGTCGACATCCGGAAGCACATCATCGGCAACCCGGTGACGGTCTCCTGGGAGAACGAGCCCTACTTCATGGGCGCGTTCAAGGCCAACCTGCCGGGCCACTACCGCTACCAGCGGCGGCTGTACACCCACTTCATGCAGGACCGCCTGCCCGAGGACATGCGTGGCATCTTCCTCGCGGGTGACGACATCTCCTGGACGGCCGGCTGGGCCGAGGGCGCCGTCCAGACCGCGCTGAACGCGGTGTGGGGCGTCATGCACCAGTTCGGTGGCGGCACGGACGCCACCAACCCCGGCCCGGGCGACGTCTTCGACGAGATCGCGCCCGTCGAGCTGCCGGAGGACTGAGCCGCTCCACCACCGCGGCCGCTGACGCGCACCCGCCCGTTCGTACGGGGCGGACGGGCGCGCGTCAGCCCAGCGGGGTGAGGAGGCAGCGGCCGACCATGCCGACGCCGGCGTCGACCCGGTCGGTGAACTCCTCGGCGAGCTCGGGCAGTTCGCGTATCGCCCACAGGGCGCGGAACGAGGCCCAGGCCGCGTTCCGGGCGGCCTCCAGCGTCCAGGAGCCGACCAGGTGGGTCAGGGGATCGGCGACGTCGAGCACGTCCGGCCCCGGCATCAGCTCCTCGCGGATCCGCTCCTCCAGGGCGACGAGCGTCTCGCCGATCCGGTGGAAGTCCCCCTGGAGGGCGCACGGCTCGACCTCCAGCGCCCGGCAGGTGTCGACGAGCGCCAGCGCCAGGTCATGACCGATGTGGGCGTTGATCCCCGCCAGCGCGAACTGCAGCGGCCGGACGCCCGGATGGCCGCGCAACTGGAACAGCGGCCGCCAGCAGGCGGGCTGCCGCCGCCCCCGCGCGGCCTGGTCCACCGCGCGCAGATAGCGCTCGGCGAAGCGCACGTCCAGCTCGGCCGTGGCCGTACGGTCCCGGAAGCCCCCGGCCGCCGCCCGCCGGCCGACCTCCTCCGTGACCGCCAGGTACACCCGGTTGAAGACGGCCACCCCGTCCTTCGGCGGCAGCGCGGCCTCCAGCGCCCGCATCCGCGCCAGAACCCCCTCGATGCCGGCGGCCGCCGCCGGCTGTACCCGCGTCATCGTCATACGCACAGAGTGACAGACGAACACGGAGAGTAGGCAGTCTGGTCTGATGGTTAACCAGAACGGGTGAACGAGCGGGTAAATGACAGGGCGCCGCCGCCGGGAGCCGGCGGCGGCGCCCCGAGCGCGCTCAGACCTCGCCGCGCGCCGGAGCCCCGCCGTCGGCGGCGCCCTCGACGGCCCCGCCCTCGACCGGGTCGTAGCTGCTCGTGCCCTCGTCCAGCAGCGGCTCCTGCGCCTTGAGGTGCGCCGGGGCCAGGGCGCGCAGGACGTGGTAGCCGGAGAGGACCACGATCGTGCCGAGCGCGATCCCGCCCAGCTCGAAGTTCTTCCCGAATTTCAGGGAGACGCCGCCGATGCCGATGATGACGCCCGCGGCCACCGGCACCAGGTTCAGCGGATTGCGCAGGTCGACCTTGTTGTGGACCCAGATCTGCGCGCCCAGCAGGCCGATCATGCCGTACAGGATGACGGTGATGCCGCCGAGCACCCCGCCCGGGATCGCCGCGACGACGGCCCCGAACTTCGGGCAGACGCCGAAGAGCAGGGCGAAGCAGGCCGCGGCCCAGTAGGCGGCCGTGGAGTAGACGCGGGTGGCGGCCATCACGCCGATGTTCTCGGAGTACGTGGTGTTGGCCGGTCCGCCGACCGCCGTGGAGAGCACCGTCGCCACGCCGTCCGCCGCGATCGCCGGGCCCAGCTGGTCGTCCAGCCGGTCACCGGTCATCTCGCCGACGGCCTTGACGTGCCCGGCGTTCTCCGCGATCAGCGCGATGACCACCGGCAGCGCCACCAGCGCCGCCGACCAGCCGAAGCTCGGCCCGTGCAGCGAGGGCAGGCCGACCCAGTCCGCCTTGGCCACCCCCGACAGGTCCAGCCGCCAGTGGTCGACGGCCTCGACGCCGCCGTTCACCGAGTGGATCTTGCCGAAGAGCCGGTCGGACACCCAGGACAGGGCGTAGCCGAAGAGCAGGCCGAGGAAGATCGCCACCCGGGACCAGAAGCCGCGCAGGCAGACCACCGCCAGCCCCGTGAACAGCATCGTCAGCAGCGCCGTCCACTGGTCCTGCGGCCAGTACGTCCGTGCCGTGACCGGCGCCAGGTTGAAGCCGATCAGCATGACCACCGCACCGGTGACCACCGGCGGCATCGCCGCGTGGATGATCCGCGCGCCGAACCGCCGCACCAGCAGGCCGGCGAGGAACAGCACCACGCCGACCACCAGGATCGCCCCGGTGACCGCCGCGCTGTCGCCGCCCTGGGCCCGGATGATCGCCGCGACTCCGACGAAGGAGAGGCTGCACCCCAGATAGCTGGGCACCCGGCCCCGGGTCGCCAGCAGGAACAGCATCGTGGCGACGCCCGACATCATGATCGCGAGGTTCGGGTCGAGGCCCATCAGGACGGGCGCCACGAAGGACGCCCCGAACATCGCCACCACGTGCTGGGCGCCCAGCCCCGCCGTCCTCGGCCACGAGAGCCGTTCATCCGGTCTGACGACGGCGCCGGGGGCGGGGGTGCGCCCGTCCCCGTGCAGGGTCCAGCGGACGCCCAGGCCCATGACTGCTCCCAAAATGTTCGCGTTGTGATGATCCGGACCATGCTAAGCGCGGCCGACGGGTGCTCCCGCGCGCCCGGAGCCCGGCCGGGGGCGGTGCGCCGGGTCCGCTCGCGGTGTTGCTGCGATCGGCGCAATTAACACCTCGTAGGGCTGTATGGCCACGCTTGCCAGATGTTTATCGGTTCATGCGAGGTATGCGTCCGGTGTCCGATTTCCTGCAATTCAGGAGACACACATGCGCAAGCACGTCGGCCGCACCGCGGCCGCCGCGATCATCGCCGCCGCAACCGTCGTTCCGGTCGCCGGGGTCGCTCAGGCCGCGCCGCAGATCGCGTCCGGCAACCAGGTCCAGGGCTGGGACGACGACCACGACTGCGACCGCGGCCGGGACCACGGCCGCGACCGCGACAAGGGCCGTGACCACGACAAGGGTCGCGACCGCGACAAGGGCCGTGGCGACCGGGACAAGGGCCGCGATCGCGACCGCGACCGGGACTGCGACCGGGGTCGTGACCGCGACCGGGGCCGTGACCGGGACTGCGACCGCGACCGCGGGCGCCACCACGAGGACTGCGACCACCACTCCCACCACATCTACCGGCACGTCTGGACCCACCACAACAACTGGTGGAACTGGGGCGGCAACTGGTTCGGTGGCTGGGGTGGCCACAACAAGTGGGGCGGCCACCACAACCGCTGGGGCGGCGGTGGCTGGGGCGAGGAGGACTGCGGCGGCGGTGGCCGCTGGGGTGGCCACAACCGCGGCTGGGATGACGACGACTGCGGCGGCGGCCACCGGGGCGGCCACCACGAGCGCTGGGGCGGCCACCGCGGTGGCTGGGAAGACGACTGCGGTGGCGGCAAGTGGGGCGGCCACCACGAGCGCTGGGGCGGCGGCGACTGCAACCGCGGCGGCGGCCGCTGGGGCGGCGGCATCTTCGGCGGCATCGTGATCTGACCCCTCGCGCCTGAACAGTCCCCCTCCACCGCGGGCCGTCGTCGCACCCTCTGGGGTACGGCGCACGGCCCGCGGCGGCGTGCGCGGCGGCCCGCCGCCTCAGCGGTGTTCGACGGCCGGCGCGGCCCGGTCCGCCGACGCCGCGCGGACCGGGGCGCGCAGCACGCCCGCGCCCGCCACCAGCCCCGCGGCCCCCGCCGTCACGACGGCGAAGGACACCGTGAGCGAGCCGGCGTTCGCGATCTGCCCGATCACGGCCGGCGCCACCAGCCCCGAGGTGTAGGTGATGGTGGCCACGCCCGCTATCGCCCGGCTGGGCTCGGGCCCGCTGCGCCCGGCCGCCGCGAAGGCCAGCGGCACGACGACCGCGATGCCCAGCCCCATCAGGCCGAATCCGGCGATGACCGGCACCGCCGAACCGCCGGCGATCACCAGCACCCCGCCGGCCGTCGCCAGGACGCCCCCGGCCCGTACGGCGCGCACCGGCCCGAAGCGCCGCACCGCCGCGTCACCCGCGAGCCGGGCCGCCGCCATCGTGCAGGCGAAGGCCGTGGTGCAGCCCGCCGCGACGCCGGCGCCGGAGCCCACGACGTCCCGCAGGTAGACCGCCGACCAGTCCAGGCTCGCGCCCTCCGCGAAGACTGCGCAGAACCCCACCGCCCCGATCGCCAGCGCCGAGCGCGGCGGCAGGGCGAAGCGCGGCGGGGGATGCTCCTCCGGCTCCGCCCGCAGGTCCAGCACCCAGTGACAGACGACCGCGCCCAGCAGGACCAGGACGCCGGCCGCCACCCCCAGATGGACCCGCGCGTCCGTACCGGAGTGCGCGGCGACCGTGCCCGCCGCCGAACCGGCGAGGGCGCCGACGCTCCACATCCCGTGGAGCCCGGACATGATCGACCGCCTCAGCCGCTCCTCGGTGCGCACTCCCAGCGCGTTCATCGCGACGTCCGCCAGCCCGGACGTGGCCCCGTAGACCGCCAGCGCCGCGCAGAACGCGATCATGCCGGGGGCGAGGGCGACCGGGACCAGCGAGGCGCACCACAGGGCGAGCAGGGCGCGCAGCGCGGTCCGTGAGCCGTAGCGGTGACTTATCCGCCCCGCGAGCGGCATCGCGAGCGACGCGCCGATCGCGGGGAGGGCGAGCGCCAGGCCGAGCCGGCCGGAACCGATGCCGAGGTGGTCCTGGAACCAGGGGACGCGGGTGGCGAAACTGCCGGTGACCGCGCCGTGGACGGCGAAGACCGCCGCCATCGCGATCCTGGCCCGGCGGACCGCCGGGGGAGTGCCCCGCTCTCCGCGTCCCGTGCTGCCGTCCATACGACCCCTCCTCGGCATCGGCCCGTCGTCGTCCGGGCCTCAGTCCATCAGCAGGTGCCGAGGTCCTGCCATACGCCCCATTCGCCGGTGGTCCCGGGCTCCTCGCCCTTGGTCCACCACTTGGCCTTCCAGTTGTGGGACTTCCAGGAGACGGTGGCGCCGCCGTTGTAGGCGGTCGCCGCGTCCCAGGCGGGGGCCGCGCAGGTGCCGCCCGTCGGGGTGGCGGTGGGCGTGCCGGTCGGGGTCGCCGTCGGGGTTCCGCTCGGGGTGGGCGTCGGGGTGGCGCCGCCGGGGTCGACCACGGTCGTGCCCCGGGCCAGGTCGCCGGCCAGCGCGTATGTCGTCCCGCCGACGGTCACCGTCCAGTTGGACGGGGTGGCGGCCGGGAGGTAGTAGACGAAGTCGACGACGGCCGTGGCGCCGGGGGCGAGCGACTGGTAGGAGGGGAGCTTCAGGGAGACGCGGTTGTAGTCGCCCTTGAGGCCGCCGACGTTGTTCGCCGCCGTGTGGTCGCTGCGGACGACCTTCAGGCCCCAGCCGGACTGGTCCTTGGCGTTGCCCGGTGCCGAGTTGCCGTAGTCGAACTGGAACTCGGATCCGCCGGGGATGGTGGTCTTGCTGTTGTTGGTGATGCGCAGCTTGGGGCTGATGGGGTAGTTGGAGTCGCCGAGGGGGAAGTCGGTGAGGCTGACGTCGATGTCGAGGGCCTGAGCGGGCAGGTCGGTGGTCGCGCGCCGGGCGCCGTAGGCGGGGGCGGACTTGAAGGCGTCGTACATCGCCGAGGTGAGGGTGTTGCCGGGCTCGTACTGGCCCTTGGCGGCGTTCCAGCCGTAGTCGCCGGCGAGTTCCCAGATCATGGTGCCGCCGAGGCCCTTGTCCACGACGTACTGGGCCTTGGCCTTGACCGACTGCTCGTCCTCGGTGGAGAGGAAGACCTTCTTCTCGGCGTTCCACAGCCAGGGCGCGGTGAGCGTGGCGTCGTAGCGGCGGGCGTAGCTGCCGGTGAGCTTGGTGCCGGCGGGGAAGCCGTAGCGGGTGAGGTAGTCGCCCGCGACGCCCTTCTCCAGGTTCTTGGCGTGCCACATGGGGTTGGAGCCGGCGGGGGACTCCTTGCCGTTGTCGTCGAGGTCGTGCCAGAGGTTGTCGATGCCGACGGCGCCGTCGCCGCAGGTCGTCAGCCCCGAACCGGCCGGGCAGGCGGTCGTCTTCGCCTGGCCCCACAGGCCGTCGGTGCCGCCGGTGACGTTCTTCCAGCCGCGGGTGTAGTACGGCAGGCCGAGATTGACCCGGCCGGGCGGCAGGGCGCCACGGAAGTAGTGGTAGGCCCAGTCGCCGTTGAGGTAGCCGATGCCGCCGTACTGGGCGGTGGTGTAGACGCCCCACTTGGCGAGTTCGGCGTCCTTTCCGTCGTCGTAGAGCGCGGCGTTCGGGCCGACGAATTCGTTCCAGGCGCCGTGCAGGTCGTACGACATGACGTTGACGTAGTCCAGGTACTTCGTGGCCTGGTACGTCTCCATGCCGCGCAGGAGGTATCCGGAGGAGGGCGCGGCGACGGAGAGCAGATAGTGCCTGCCGTCGGCGGCGCCGGCCCGGTCGAGCTTTTCGCGGAGGGTCTTCAGCAGTGCCGTGTAGCCCTTGTTGAGCCCGCCGCGCCGGGCGTTGGCGAGCGCCCAGTCCTTGGGGTTCCCGGCGTCCTTCATGGAGGTCGGGTACTCGTAGTCGATGTCGACGCCGTTGAACCCGTACTTCTTGACGAACGCGACGGCGGAGTCGGCGAAGGTGTCGATGCCCGCCTGGTTGACCGATCCGTCGGCGTTCGTCGCCGTCTTGTAGAAGCCGCCGGAATCGACGCGCCTGCCGTTCTCGTCGATGTATCCGCCGGTTTCCGCCCAGCCGCCCACGGAGAGGAGGGTCTTCACGTCCGGGTGCTGTTTCTTGAATTTGTTGAGCAGGTTGAAGTGGCCCTTGTAGGGGAGGGCCGGGTCCATTTCCGCGCCCGCTGTCCCGGGCCAGGTCATCCCGGTCGCGGGATTGTCGGGGCCGTCCGCGCCGACGGATATCTTGTCGTCCTGCCCGACGTGCGCGAAGGCGTAATTGAGGTGGGTGACCTTGTCCCAGGGGATGTCGGGGGCCAGATAGGCGGGGGTGCCGTCCTTGCCGGTGCGCCAGCCGGTGAAGTAGCCGATGACGCGGCGCTGGTGGTCGGCGCCCATCTTCTCGCGGCCTGCGGTGTCGTAGACCGAACAGTAGGGGACGTCGACGCCCGGGGTGGTGTAGAGGCCGTCGGGGCGACAGGCGGACTGGTCCTGGGCGTGCGAGGCGGTGGCCGAGAGGGTGCCGACGAGCAGCCCGGCCAGCGCGGTGCCCGCCGAGGCGAGCGCGAGGCCGCGGCGGGCGCGGCGGGGGTGTCCGGTGGGTCTCTTCAGGGACAACACGAGCGTGTTCCTCACAGTGGGGGCTCTTGCGAGCGCGGTGCGTGGGGGGCTTGCGACGTGCTGTGGCCCGTGGTGTGCGCCGACCGGCGGGCCCTTACTCCTCGGAGGTGTGGCAGAGGTTAAGAGGACTAGACCAGTGCGTCAATAGGTCCGGACCATCGCCGCTTATTCCTCCGTCGCCCTCGGTGTGAGCCTCGGCGCACTGTGTCAAGTCCCCATGGACATCGCGCCGCCGCCCGGCGTACGCTCGGAACGTCCGGCCTGCGGATCAAGAAACCGCAGGTCAGGCGCCTTGTACTATTGAGCGAACAATTTTTACGCAGCGCACTCCGGGGTCGGTGAAAATCCGAACCGGCGGTTACAGTCCGCGACCCGACCGCAGCCGGCGGCCGGTTGACCAGGTGAAATTCCTGGACCGACGGTTAAAGTCCGGATGGGAGGCAGTGCGCGGCGGGCACGCATCGGCACCACCGCCACAGGTGACGCGGATGGGTGGCGGTTCCACCGGTTTCACCACTGGCACCGCCGTACCCTCTCCCGTCCCCCGGCCGGACGGTTCCCGCCGCTGTGGTCCCGCTCATCGTCGTTCCTTACGACGCCCCGGAGTCCGTTGCCCGATGAGGCAGGAGGACCCCGGTGGCCACCGCGACCGAAGCAGACGCGATGCGACGCGCCATCGCGCTCGCCGCCCGCGCCCTCGGCTCGACCAGCCCCAACCCCGTCGTCGGCTGTGTCGTCCTCGACGCCCGCGGCCGGGTCCTCGGCGAGGGCTGGCACCGGCGGGCCGGCGGCCCGCACGCCGAGGTCGACGCCCTGCGCGCCGCCACCGACGCCGGCCACGACCTCCGGGGCGCCACCGCCGTCGTCACCCTCGAACCCTGCAACCACACCGGCCGCACCGGCCCCTGCGCCCAGGCCCTCATCGAGGCCGGCGTCGCCCGGGTCGTCTACGCGGTCGCCGACCCGAACCCCACCGCCACCGGCGGCGCGGCCACCCTCGCCGCCGCCGGCGTCGACGTCGAGGGCGGCCTGCTGGCCGGCCAGGCGGCCGAGGGCAACGCCGCGTGGCTCACCTCCGTGCGCCGGGCGCGCCCCTTCGTGGTGTGGAAGTACGCCGCCACCCTCGACGGCCGCAGCGCCGCAGCCGACGGCACCAGCCGCTGGATCACCTCCACCGAGGCCCGCGAGGACGTCCACCGGCTGCGCGCCGAGGCCGACGCCGTCGTCGTCGGCTCCGGCACCCTCCGCGCCGACGACCCCCACCTGGCCGTACGCGGCGGACCGCTCCGCCGGGGCACCGTCACCCAGCCGCTGCGCGTCGTCGTCGACACCCACGCCACCGTCAAGCCCGGCGCCCGCGTCCTGGACGACGCCGCGCCCACGCTCGTCGCCGTGGCCGAGGACGCCGACACCCGCCACCTCACCGGCGTCGAGACCGTACGGCTGCCGCGCGCCGAGGACGGCACCGGCCTCGACATCCCCGCGCTGCTCGACGTCCTCCACCGCCGCGAGATCCGCTCCCTCCTGCTGGAGGGCGGACCCACCCTCGCCGGCGCCTTCCTGGCCGCCGGCGCCGTCGACCGCGTCATCGGCTACCTGGCCCCCGCCCTGCTGGGCGCCGGACCGGCCGCCCTCGGCGACGCCGGCATCGGAACCATCGCCCGGGCGCTGCGCCTCGACGTCACCGACGTCTCCCGCCTCGGCCCCGACCTGCGCGTCACCGCCACCCCCCTCGCTCCCGCCACCGCTCCCGCCACCGAGGAGAACTGACAGTGTTCACCGGAATCGTCGAAGAACTGGGCGAGGTCGTCGCCGTCGAGGAGCTCGGCGACAGCTCCCGCTTCCGGCTGCGCGGCCCCCTGGTCACCGAAGGCGCCAAGCACGGCGACTCCATCGCCGTCAACGGCGTCTGCCTCACCGTCGTGGACACCGAGGACGGCGAGTTCACGGCCGATGTGATGGCCGAGACCCTCAAGCGCTCCAGCCTCGGCGCCCTCTCCGCCGGCTCCCGCGTCAACCTCGAACGCCCCATGGCGCTCGGCGGACGGCTCGGCGGCCACCTGGTCCAGGGCCACGTCGACGGCACCGGCACCATCGTCGAGCGCGTGCCCGGCGAGCACTGGGAGATCGTGAAGATCGCCCTCCCGGCCCCGCTCGCCCGCTACGTGGTGGACAAGGGCTCCATCACCGTCGACGGGGTGAGCCTGACGGTGGTCGAGGCCGGTGACGACTGGTTCACCATCAGCCTCATCCCCACCACGCTCGCCCTGACCACCCTCGGCGTCAAGCGGGCCGGGGACCCGGTCAACCTCGAAGTGGACGTCCTCGCCAAGTACGTCGAGCGACTGCTCGGCAAGCCCGCCGCCGGAGCGAACGCCGCCGAGGAGGTCGTCGCGTGAGCGCCCTCGACTGGCTCAGCCAGGAGGCCTTCTCGGCCTTCGGCCAGAAGGTGATCTGGTCCGACATGATCGGCAACACCATCGGCCTCGCCGCCCTCGCCCTCGGCTGGCGCCGCTCCATATGGACCTGGCCCGCCCAGCTGCTGTCCGGCCTCATCCTCGTCACCGCCTACGCCTCCGCCCACCTCAGCGGTGGCGTCGGCAAGCAGCTCCTGGTCATCGGGGTCGCGGCGTGGGGCTGGCGGCAGTGGACCCGCGGCAGGCGGCAGGCCCAGGACGGCTCCCTCGCCATCCGCTTCGCCACCTGGCGCGAGCGCGCGGTGCTCCTCGCCGGCACCGCCGCCGGCACCGTCGCCGTCGGCGCCCTCTTCACGGCCGTCCCCGAACTGTCCTGGAACCCGTGGCCGGACGCGTACATCTTCGTCGGCACCCTCGCCGCGATGGTCGCCCAGGCCCGTGGGCTGGTGGAGTTCTGGTTCGCCTGGCTGCTCGTCGACGTCGTCGGCGTCCCGCTCGCCTTCGACAGCGGGCTCGCCTTCTCCGGCCTCGTCTACGTCGTCTACTTCGCCCTCGTCCTGTGGGGCATGCGCGACTGGTGGCTGCGTTCGCGGATGAGCAGCGCGGCCACGGCAACTGTTACGGAAGGAGTGGCGGCATGACCGCCCTGCAGAGCTGGTACGCGAGCGACGAGATCGTCCTGGACCCCGTCGAGCGCGCCATCGCCGACGTCGCCGCCGGCCGGCCCGTCGTCGTCGTGGACGACGCCGACCGCGAGAACGAGGGCGACCTCATCGTCGCCGCCGAGAAGGTCACCACCGAGATCGTGGCCTTCATGATGAGCGAGTGCCGCGGCCTGATCTGCGTGCCCATGGAGGAGCCGGACATCGACCGGCTCGACCTGCCGCAGATGGTCACCCGCAACACCGAGTCGATGCGCACCGCCTTCACCGTCTCCGTCGACGCCTCCCGCGCCCACGGCACCGACACCGGCATCTCCGCCGCCGACCGCGCCGTCACCATCCGGCTGCTGGCCGACCCCGCCGCCATCCCCGGCGACTTCGTCCGCCCCGGCCACGTCTTCCCGCTGCGCGCCAAGCCCGGCGGCGTCCTGGCCCGCAACGGCCACACCGAGGCCGGCGTCGACCTCGCCCGCCTCGCCGGGCTCCGCCCGGCCGCCGCCATCGTGGAGATCGCCGGCGAGGACGGCGCCATGCTGCGCCTGCCCGAGCTGGTCCCCTTCGCCCGCAAACACGGCCTGTCGATCATCTCCATCGAGGACCTGATCGCCTACCGCCGCGCCTCCGAGCCCACCGTCCGGCGCGAGGCCGAGACCCGGCTGCCCACGGCCTTCGGCGACTTCACCGCCTACGGCTACCGCTCCACCGTCGACGGCGTCGAGCACATCGCGCTGGTCGCCGGCGAGCTCGGCGACGGCGAGGACGTCCTGGTGCGCGTCCACTCCGAGTGCCTCACCGGCGACGTCTTCGGCTCGCTGCGCTGCGACTGCGGACCCCAGCTCCACGCCTCCCTGGAACGCATCACCGAGGAGGGCCGGGGCGTCGTCCTCTACCTGCGCGGCCACGAGGGCCGCGGCATCGGCCTGCTGCCCAAGCTGCGCGCCTACCAGCTGCAGGAGGACGGCCACGACACACTCGACGCCAACCTGGAGCTGGGCCTGCCGGCCGACGCCCGGGACTACGCCGCCGGCGCGCGGATCCTCACCGATCTCGGGGTGCGCTCGCTGCGGCTGATGACCAACAACCCCGACAAGACCGCCGCCCTCGTCCGGCACGGCCTCAAGGTCAACGGCCGCGAGCCCATGCCCGTACAGGCCGGCGAGCACAACCTGCGCTACCTGCGGACCAAGCGGGACCGCATGGGACACGACCTGCCCTGGCTGGACGGCGAGCACGTCTCCGCCTGCGGCAACCAGTGATCGACAGACAACGAAAGAGGAGACGGTACGTGAGCGGCAAGGGCGCCCCCCAGCTGAGTGTGAAGAACTGCCAGGACCTCCGGGTGGCGGTCATCGCGGCACAGTGGCACGAGAAGGTGATGGACGGTCTCGTCGACGGCTCCCTGCGGGCCCTCCACGAGCTCGGCATCGACGAGCCGACGCTGCTGCGCGTCCCCGGCAGCTGGGAGCTGCCCGTCGTGGCCAAGGTGCTGGCCGGCCGGGGCTACGACGCCATCGTCGCCCTCGGCGTCGTCATCCGCGGCGGCACCCCGCACTTCGACTTTGTGTGCCAGGGCGTCACCCAGGGCCTGACCCAGGTCTCCGTCGACACCGGCGTCCCGATCGGCTTCGGCGTGCTGACCTGCGACACCGAGGAGCAGGCCCTGGACCGTGCCGGGCTGGACGGCTCCGCCGAGGACAAGGGCCACGAGGCGGTCACCGCGGCCGTCGCCACGGCGGTGACCCTGCGCTCGGTCTCCGAGCCCTGGCACTGACCCGGGGCGGGAGCGGCGTAGGGTAGGGGGACCATGTCCAAGAAGACGTTCGAGGAGCTCTTCGTCGAGCTCCAGCAGAAGGCCTCCGGCGACCCCGCCACCTCCCGCACCGCCGAGCTGGTGGGCAAGGGCGTTCATGCCATCGGCAAGAAGGTCGTCGAGGAGGCCGCCGAGGTCTGGATGGCCGCCGAGTACGAGGGCGCCGAGGCCACGGCCGAGGAGATCTCCCAGCTGCTGTACCACCTTCAGGTGATGATGGTGGCCCGGGGTATCTCCCTCGACGACGTATACGCTCACCTGTAGATCCACCGGATCCGCGGACCACACCCCACCCGTTCTTTTCTCCGTACAAAAGGAAATCGACCTCATGCTGCGCATCGCCGTTCCCAACAAGGGTTCTCTCTCCGAGCCTGCGTCGGCGATGCTCCATGAGGCCGGCTACCGCCAGCGCAAGGACCGCAGGGAGCTCGTCCTCGTCGACGCCGAGAACGACGTCGAGTTCTTCTTCCTGCGGCCCCGCGACATCGCGGTCTACGTCGGCTCCGGCCGTCTCGACATCGGCATCACCGGCCGTGACCTGCTGCTCGACTCCGGCTCCCGGGCCGAGGAGATCATGCAGCTCGGCTTCGCCGGCTCGACCTTCCGCTACGCCACCCGCCCGGGCACGGCCCGGGACGTCGGCGACTTCGGCGGCATGACGATCGCCACGTCCTTCTCCGGCCTGGTCACCAAGCACCTCGCCGACAACGGCGTCGACGCCTCCGTCGTCCACCTCGACGGCGCCGTCGAGACCGCCATCCAGCTCGGCGTCGCCGAGATCATCGCGGATGTCGTCGAGACCGGCACCACCCTGCGCAACGCCGGACTGGAGATCATCGGCGAGCCGATCCTCAAGTCCGAGGCCGTCGTCATCCGCCGCCACGGCGCCCCCGCCGACGACCCCAAGGTCCGGCAGTTCCTCCGCCGGATGCAGGGCGTCCTCGTCGCCCGCCGCTACGTGATGATGGACTACGACATCCGTGTCGAGCACGTCGAGCGCGCCGTCGCCCTCACCCCCGGCCTGGAGTCGCCCACCGTCTCCCCGCTGCACCACGAGGGCTGGGTCGCCGTCCGCTCGATGGTCCCCGCGCAGGACGCCCAGCGCATCATGGACGAGCTCTACGACCTGGGCGCCCGCGCCATCCTGACCACCGGCATCCACGCCTGCCGCATCTGACGGCCCCCCAGGACCCCGAGCGCTCAGGACCCCCTCACGACCCGAGGAAGAACACCGACGTGACCTCCCCCGTGCCGCCCGCCGAACCCCACCGGCTGCCCGTCACCTTCCGCCCGACCCGCACCCGCGCCGTGCTCCTCGGCATCGGCGTGGCCCTGGTCGTCGTGCTCACGGTGATGTCGCTGCTGCTGGAGTCGTTCACCACGGGGGACCGGGTCACGTTCATCACCACCGGGCTGCTCGGGCTCGGGGTCCTGACGCTGCTCAGCCGGCCCAAGGTCGTCGCCACCGAGGACGGCGTCACCGTCACCAATCTGACGACCGTCCGCCGGCTCGCCTGGGCGCAGATCGTGCGGGTCAATCTGCGCTCCGGCGACTCCTGGGTCCACCTCGACCTCTCCGACGGAACGAGCCTGCCCGCCATGGGCATCCAGACCGGCATCGACAGGCAGCGGGCCATCGCCGACGCCCGCGCCCTGCGCGCGCTCGTCGACGCCCACGGAACCGTCCACTCCGCGGACTGACGCGAGACCCCCACCGTTTCCCCGCAGTCTCCCCGCCTGAACGATCCCGTTCATGACGTGAGCGATCCGGTTCACGACCTGACGATGCCGTCGACGGTTCCTTGATTACTCTGGTGCCACGGGCACACACGTGCCCGCCCCACACCGGGGACACCCGCGAACCGAGGAGTGACGTACTCCGGCAATGGACGGATCGTCCTGTAGTACCTGCGCCGCCCCCCTCAGCGAGGCGGCGTCATGAGTATCACCGTGTCTCTTCTGCTGCTCGTGGCAGCGCTCCTGCTGATCCTGGCGAACGGCTTCTTCGTCGCCGCCGAGTTCGGGCTCGTGACCGTCGAGAGGCCGGAGGCCGAGCGGGCCGCCGCCGACGGCGACCCCCGGGCCCGGACCGTGGTCGCGTCGCTGCGCGAGCTCTCCTTCCAGCTCTCCGGTACCCAACTGGGCATCACCATCACCTCCTTGGTGGTCGGCATGCTCGCCGAGCCCGCGCTCGGCAGGCTGCTCACCGGCCCCCTCGCCGCCACCGGGCTGCCGGCCTCCGCCGCGCCCGGTGCCGCCGTCGTCACCGGCATGCTGCTGGCCTCGGCCGTGCAGATGGTCGTGGGCGAGCTGGTGCCCAAGAACTGGGCCGTTTCCCGGCCGCTCCAGGTGGCCCGCTTCGTGGCCGGCCCCCAGAGCGTCTTCGCCCATCTCTTCCGGCCCGTGATCACCGGGCTGAACACGGTCGCCAACCGGCTCGTCAAGGCCCTGGGCGTGGAGCCCGCCGAGGAGCTGGCCTCCGCCCGCACCCCCGGCGAACTCGTCTCGCTCGCCCGGCACTCCGCCCGGGCCGGCGCCCTGGAGCAGGACACCGCCGACCTGTTCGTACGGACCCTCTCCCTCGGCGGGCTGACCGCCCAGCACGTCATGACCCCCCGGGTGAAGGTCAGCGCCCTCCAGTCCGGCGCGACCGCCGAGGACGTCCTCAACCTCACCCGCGCCACCGGCCTCTCCCGCTTCCCCGTCTACCGGGAGCGCCTCGACGAGGTCATCGGCATGGTCCACCTCAAGGACGCGCTGGCCGTACCCGGCCACGAGCGGCTGCGCACCCCCGTGACGCGCATCGCCGTCGCCCCGATGCTCGTCCCCGGCACCCTGCCGGTGCAGCCGCTGCTGGAGCGGCTGCGCAGCGAACAGCCGATAGCCGTGGTCGTCGACGAGTACGGCGGCACGGCCGGGGTGGTCACCCTGGAGGACATCGTCGAGGAGCTCGTCGGCGAGGTGCGCGACGAGCACGACGCGCTCGACGCGGGCCGTCCGGCCCTGGTACAGGTGCCGCGCGGCGACGGGCACGTCGTCTGGGACGCCGACGGCGACTGCCGCGTCGACGTGCTGCGGCGCATCGGCCTGGAGGCGCCCGACGGCCCCTACGAGACCGTCGCCGGTCTCGTCGCCGGCCTGCTGGGGCGCATCCCCGCCCCGGGCGACGGCGCCGAGCTGCCCGGCTGGCGGCTGAAGGTCCGCCGTGTCGGGCACCACCGCGCCGAGCGGGTGCGGTTCGTCCGTACGGACACCACGGCGGCTACGGCGGGGGAGCGGCGATGAACGTGCTGCAACTCCTCTTCGCCGTCCTGCTGGTGCTGGCGAACGGCTTCTTCGTGGGCGCCGAGTTCGCGCTCGTGTCCGTACGGCGCAGCCAGATCGAGCCGAAGGCCGCCGAGGGCTCGGGCCGCGCCCGCACCGTCCTGACCGGGCTGGAGAGCCTGCCCGAGATGATGGCGGCGGCCCAGTTCGGCATCACCATCTGCTCCCTGACGCTGGGCGCGGTCGCCGAGCCGACGGTGGCGCGGCTGCTGGAGCCCGCCTTCCACGCGATGGGTCTCCCCGAGGGGCTGATCCACCCGCTGGGCTATGTGATCGCCCTGGCCCTGGTGGTCTTCCTCCACCTGGTCATCGGCGAGATGGTGCCGAAGAACCTGGCCATGTCCGCCCCCGACCGGGCGGCGCTGTGGCTCGGCCCGGGCCTGGTGACCTTCGCCCGGCTGTGCCGGCCGGTCACCCGGCTGCTCGGCGCCTGCGCCCACGGGGTGCTGCGGCTCTTCCGCGTCGAGCCCAAGGACGAGGTGGAGGCGGTCTTCACCAGCGAGCAGCTCAACCGGCTGGTCGACGACTCCCGGCAGGCCGGCCTGCTGGAGCCCGAGCAGCAGGAGCGGCTGGAGGACGCGCTGGGCCTGGGCAGCCGCCCGGTCACGGACGTCCTGCTGGACCCGGCGACGCTGGTGACGGTCGACCCGTCGGTCACCCCCCGCCAGGTCGAGGAGCTGACGGTCCGGACCGGCTACTCGCGCTTCCCGATATGCGCCTCCCCGGGCGGGGCCTTCATGGGCTACCTGCACGTGAAGGACGTCCTCGATCTGGAGGACCGCGAGCGGGCGGTGCCGCAGCACGTCTGGCGCCGCGTCCAGACGATCCGCGCCGAGCTGCCGCTCGACGACGCCCTGACCGTGATGCGGCGGGCCGCCGCGCACCTGGCCGCTGTCGCGGACTCGTCGGGGCGGGTGCTGGGGCTCGTCGCCCTGGAGGACGTCCTGGAGATGCTCGTGGGCGAGGTGCGGGATCCGGCCCACCGGGTGGTTCCGGTGGCGGTTCCTGAGCAGCGGGCCGCCGTCATGACGGGCTGACGGCGGTCCGGCACCGCCGGGCCGGCAGCCGGCGGCTGATCGCCGTCGCGGCGGAGGGCATGCCCCGGTCCCGCCGCGACGGCGCTCAACCCCCGCCGGGGAGCTCGGCGGTGCCGAAACCCCAGGCGGAGCCGTCACGGCGCCGGATCCTGTGGCGCGTCGCCCTGCCGGCGCCGGGGCGACCCCCACCCCGGCCCCGAGAGAACCTCCCCGTACGCCTGCATCAGATCCGGCAACCGCAGCGTCGCCAGATCGTCCCGCGTGGGCGTCCCCGCGTACCCCGAGAGCCGCAGATCCCGGTACGCGCAGCTCTTCTCGTACAGGGTGCGCAGGAAGCGCCCGTTGCCGAGCTCGTCGATCCAGCCCTGCTCCACCACGTGGGCGCTGATGCTGCGGAGTTCCTCCAGCGCCTCCTCGTCCCAGGCGTCGCCGTTCTCCGCGGCCAGGACCTCGCCGATGCTGGTGAGTTCGGCGGGGCGGTAGCTGGGGAAGTCCACTCGGGTGGTGAAACGGGAGTGGAGGCCGGGGTTGGCCGCCAGCAGGCGGTCCATGCCTTCGGGATAGCCGGCCAGGATGACGACGAGGCGGTCGCGATTGTCCTCGGCGCGCTTGAGCAGGACCTGGAGGGCCTCGTCGCCGTAGGCGTCGCCCTTGCTGTAGCCGGAGTTGGAGAGGCTGTACGCCTCGTCGACGAAGAGCACCCCGCCGAGCGCGGAGTCGATCAGGTCGTTGGCCTTGACGGCCGTCTGGCCCAGGAACTCGCCGACGAGATCGGCCCGCTGGGCCTCGACGAGATGGTCGCCGCCGAGCAGCCCCAGGGCGTAGAAGACCCGCCCGAGGATCCGGGCGACGGTGGTCTTGCCGGTACCGGAGGGGCCGGAGAAGACGAAGTGACGCTTGGGGGGCTGGACGGGCAGCCCCTGGCCGGCCCGCAGCCGGGCCATGTGCAGCTGCGCGGACAGCGCCCGCACCTGGCGCTTGACGGGTTCGAGGCCGACCATCCGCTCCAGCTCGGCGAGGGCCTTGGCCAGCAGCACCGGGTCCGAGCGGCCGGGCGCGGGCGGCGGGCCGCCCTGGGCCGGGACGCGGAACTTCTCCCGTACGCCGTCGGCCTCGACGGGGGCGTTGCCCGGCGTGCCGCCGGGCAACGGCGCGGGATCCGGATCGGTGCCGGTCAGCAGGTCGAGGGGGTCGGTGAACGGCTGGGGCTCGGGTTCCACGCCGGGCTCCTGCGGCTCGGGGGCGACGGGCCCGCCGAGCGGTACGGGCGCCAGGTCCACCGGGACGTCGTCCAGGCCGTCCCCGTCGGCGATGGCGGTCAGCCGGGCGGCGGTGTCCATGAAGGTCGGGTCCACCCGGTGGACGGCCCGGTAGAGGGGGAGGGCGGCGGCGCTGCGGCCCGTGCCCTCGTGGGCGCGGGCGAGCCAGTAGCGCAGCTCCTTGCGCTGGGGCTGCTCGCTGCGGCAGCGCATCAGCGCGGCGGCCAGCAGCGGCTCGGCCTGCCCGTACATCTCCAGGCGCACCCGGGCCATGCCGCCGAACAGGCCCGCCTCGATGCCGAGCAGCGCGTCGTCGAGGAGGGGCTCGGTGTGGCGGACGAGGTGCTCCCAGTCCTTGACGAGATAGGCGCGGCAGGCGTGGAGGAAGCGCACCTGGGCGTCGGTCTCCACGGGCGGGCAGCCGGCGAGGGCGCGGTCGAGCTCGGGGACGTGCCTGCTGTCGAGCCAGTGCGAGGCATGGGCGAGCAGCAGATCGCGATGGCTCTCCAGCACCGGCTGTACCCACCAGCCCAGCCAGTACCAGGAGTTAAGGGGCCGCCGGTGGCGGGCGCGCTGCTCTCCGAAGCGGTCGCGGTGCCGGTACATCCGCAGCAGCGCGGTGGTGGTCTCCGCGCGCAGCGCGTGGAGACCGAGCCAGGCGTCCGCCATCCCCGGATCGGCGCGGACCGCCGCCCGGAACTCCTTCTCGGCCTCGGTGTACGCGCCCATGGTGTAGGCGTCGACGGCGCGCAGCCAGGCGAGATCGGCCGGGGCGGGCGGGCCCTGCATGCCGAGATCCATCACGTCCCCCACAAACCTGCCCCCGTAGCGTGCCGTGCCGACGGGCGAGTGCCTTGGCCGCGCCTTTCCGAACCGCTGTGCTGTGGACGGGAGTTGACCATCAATGCCGACGCGTCCCGCGCGGCCGGCCCGGGGCCGCCCGCCGTCGGGTGCGCCGTCTCGCATCGTACCTGCGCGATCGGTGTCGGCCGAAGGGTGTGGAGGAGCGGTTCGCGGCACGGGAGTGAGCCGGGGGCGGCCGGGAAAGCGATCCGGAGAGCGATCACCCAGGGTGACTCCGTACGGCGGTGCGAGGGAACAAACGGCGCGAATCGCCGGACGGGGGCAGTACGAAGCCCCCGATCACGGGGGAACAACCGGGGGCTTCGCGTCTGCAAGCGGCCTTGGGGGGCCGCACATTGAGAACGTAAGTCCTGTAAGCCCCCTGGGTCAAGCCGAGTTGGGGCAGTAGGCGGGGAACCTACGCACCCTTGGCGCGGTTCGGGCGTGGGTGTGCACGGAGAGTGAGGGGAAGCGCTGGTCAGTCGGTTTTCGGGTGCCTCTCCAGTACCTCGTATCCCTCGTTGCACTGGAGTACCAGTAGTCCTGCGTAGGGCCGGGACGGGTCGGCGGCGAAATGCGCCCGCTCCGCTCGCTTCCAGCCGTCCCAGAATTCGGTCAGTTCGGGGCCGTCGCGGAGTTGACCCCTTTCCCAGGAGCCCTCATGCGTCAACTCCATCCACAGCAGACACGCCAGAAACGGCCTCAGTTCCGCGCGTCCCGCGCCCACGCCCTCCAGCAGGACCACGGGAGCTGCGGGCAACTCCCGTTCCTCCGGCGTGAATCGGCGTGTCACCCAGTCGTAGGCGCGGTACCGCGCTGTCTCGCCGCGCGTGAAGGGGTCCAGTACCCACTCCCTCAGCCGCCCGGTCCACTCGAAGAGCTCCTCGTGCGTGGCGAGGTCGTCGAGGTGGAGTACGGGGGCGCCGCCCAGGGCCGCCGCCAGCCGCTCGCTGAAGGTGGTCTTCCCGGAGCCCGCGTGCCCGTCCACCGCCACCAGCCGCACGGGGCCGACGGACGGGGGCAGCGCGCTCAGCCGGCGGGCGAGGCCGCCCAGCGTGGTTCGTTCGTTCACCGCACCACCCTAGGACCGCACCCCCCTAGGACCGCGCCCCCTGCGACCGCCATCGGCGGTATGGGGGACGCGCCGCGCGGGAATCACTGGCCTGGGCCGTCCGGTGGCGCGATAGTGGTCCGGCCCGCCGGGCCGGTCCGGCAGCCCGCGGCACCGACCACACACGACTGGGGGCCACATGTCCAGCAGACCCACACCGCGCCGCACCGTGCTCACCGCCGCCCTCGCCCTCACGGCCGTGACCGGGCCGCTCGCCTCGGTCTCCGCCGCGAGCGCGCCGGCCGGCGGCGGCTCCGCCCGCCCGGAGGGCTCCGTCGACTACCGGGCCTGGTCCACCTTCCCCCAGTGGTCCGGCGGAAAGGGCGCGGGCACCGAGGTCGTCCGCGGCGACCGCCCCGGGCTCGTCATCGACCGTCCCCTCGGCCACGTCGACCACACCGACCCGCACACCGGTACCACGGCCCGCTGGGAGTACGCCACCTGGCTCTCCCCGCTCCGCCGCCTGGACGCGCCCGCCACGGAGATCGTCGTCTCCTGGAACGCCCGCACCCCCGCCGGCACCTGGCTCCAGGCCGAGCTGCGCGCCTCCTACACCGACGGCACCCGCACCCCCTGGTACGTGATGGGCCGCTGGACCTCCGGCGACGCGCCCGGCGACATCCGGCGGACCTCGGTCGACGGCCAGGGCGACAAACGCAGCAGCGTCTCCACCGACACCCTCGCCGTCGACGACCGCGCGAGCGGCACGCGCCTGGCCGCGTACGAGCTGCGGCTCACCCTGTACCGCAGGCCCGGCACCCGGCTGAGCCCCACCGTCTGGCGGCTGGGCGCCATGGCCTCCGACATCCCCGACCGCTTCACGGTCCCCGCCTCCCGGCCGGGGGAGGGGGCGGGCCACCGGCTGCGGGTCCCGCGCTACTCGCAGGAGATCCACAAGGGCCAGTACCCGGAGTACGACAACGGCGGCGAGGCGTGGTGCAGCCCCACCTCCTCGCAGATGGTGATCGAGTACTGGGGCCGGCGGCCCTCGGACCGCGACCTGGCCTGGGTCGACCCCTCCTACGCCGACCCCCAGGTCTGCCACGCGGCCCGGTACACCTACGACAACCAGTACAAGGGCTGCGGCAACTGGCCCTTCAACGCCGCCTACGCCGCCACGTACCACGACCTCCAGGGCGTGGTCACCCGGCTCCGCTCGCTGAACGACGCGGAGCGGCTGGTCCGCGCGGGGATCCCGGTCATCACCTCGCAGTCCTTCCTCGCCACCGAGCTCGACGGAGCCGGATACGGCACGGCGGGCCATCTGATGTGCGTGACCGGTTTCACCGAGAGCGGCGACGTCATCGCCAACGACCCGGCCAGCCCCTCCGACGCCGCCGTCGAACGCGTCTACAAGCGGCGGCAGTTCGAGAACATCTGGCTGCGGACCAAGCGCCACAACGCCCAGGGGCAGGTCAGGAGCGGCTCGGGCGGCGTCTGCTACCTCTACTTCCCGGTGCGCCCGACGACCCGCCAGACCCGCGCGCTGGCCTCGGTCGGGGTGCGCTGACCGGCCGGTCCCACCGGGGCCGCCGTCCGGCCCCGGTGACGATCCCTCTCATCACGGACCCCCCACGTGTACGGCACATACGTCCTCCATGTGATCATTTGCAGCGGTGGCCGGTAAGCGGCCGATAGCGATCGATTTCGTGATCATCGACACGTCCCGCCACCACCGCAGTCGCGGTGAACCCCTGGGGCGGAAGAGATGCATGTCACGCGATCGGGTGGTTTCGAACCGCTGTGGAGAACAACCCGCAGGAGGCGAAGGTGGCCGGTGGCCGAATGCGGATGAGCCATTTCCGCTTGACGCTTCCATTCGAACGAACGATCAGTAGCCTCTGCTCATCACCCCCCGACACCCTTGTGATGAGCTGGAGACACAGTCTGATGGAGCGTCCCACCAGGGCCCCCCGGGGCAGCGGCCCGTTCTCGTCCCACGCGTCGGGTCTGCCGAGGGTCACGTCGGAGAAGAAGCGGTACGGCATCGACCGTGCGGTTTGTTCTTCGTCGCTGACGCGCCCTCAACAGGACGCCATGACGGTGACCGCGGCCCGCATCCGGAAGCGGAATCCCATACGGACGCGGCACGCCGGGGCGGGGTGGCAGCCGTGACCGGACGGTTCAGTGGCAGAATGCTGCCTGTGAAGCAAACCGCCTCCCCGGTTTCGTACGCCGCGAGGGAACCGGCCATCGGGACCGCCCGCTGCGATCTGCGTGACGACCGGCTGCGGCGGTTCGCCGCCATATGGAGCCGGGCGGTCCACCCGACGCTGTCCGCCCCGGTGTCCCGGGCCGAGTTCGAGCGCCATCTCGTGCCGCTGGCCGCCGTGCTCCGCGACGCCCTCCACGCCCGGCCGTTCGACCCCCGCCCCGCCCACGACGTCGGTGCCGCGCTCGTCGCCGCGCACTGCACCGAGGCCGCGGCACTGCCCCAGATCCTCGGCGTCATCGACGCCTATCTGGTGCTCTATCTGCCGCCCGGGCACCCCATGCCCGCCGAGGAGAGCCGCGCCCGCTGCTCCCGTCTCCAGCACGCCGTGGCCGCGGGCTTCGCCCAGGCCCTCGCCGAGCACGCCCGCGCCGAGGAGGAGGCCGCCACCAAGGCGGCCCGCGCCGCCCTCGCCGAGGCCGAACAGGCCCTCCACACCAGCGAGGCCCGGTTCCGCGCCGTCTTCGAGGACACCTCCGTGGGAGTGGGCATCGCCGACGTCGACGGCCGCATCATCGACGTCAACGGCGCGCTCCAGGGCATGTTCGGCAGCCCCGGCCGCAAGGTCACCGGCCGCAACGTCGGCGAGCTCGTCCACCCCGACGACGCCCCCGAGTTCTGGAGCCTCTACCGCGAGCTCGTGCGCGGCGACCGCGACCACTACCGCGTCGAGAAGCCGTACTACCGCAGCGACGGCAGCGTGGTGTGGACCGACATGTCGGTCACCCTCCTGCGGGACGCCGCCGGCGAACCCCAGTACCAGCTGGCGCTGATGGAGGACATCACCGAGCGCCGCCAGCTCCACGCGCGCCTGCGCTACGAGGCCACCCACGACCCCCTCACCGGCCTGCCCAACCGCGCCCTCTTCTTCGAACGCCTCGACCAGGCGCTGGAGACCGGGTCCGGCACCGGGCCCGGCGCCAAGTCCGGCACCGATTCCGCCGAGGAGGGAGCCGGCCGCTTCGGCCTGTGCTACCTCGACCTCGACGGCTTCAAGGCCGTCAACGACAGCCTCGGCCACGCGGTGGGGGACCGGCTGCTCGTCGCCGTCGCCGAACGGCTGCGCGCCTGCGCCACCGGGTCCCGGGAACTCGTCGCCCGCCTCGGCGGCGACGAGTTCGTCGCCCTGATCACCGGCCCCTCCGCCCCCGGCGAGGCGACCGCGCTGGCCCGGCGGATGCTGGCCGCCCTCGCCGAGCCCGTCCACCTCGACGGCCGCGACCTGTCCGTACGGGCCAGCATCGGCATCGTCGACGGCGCCGCCGGCGAGCTCGGCGCCGCCGAGGTGCTGCGCAGCGCCGACATCACCATGTACCGCGCCAAGGCCGCCGGCGGGAACCGCTACGAGCTCGCCGACGCCGACTCCGACGCCCGCGCCATCGCCCGCCACGGCCTCACCAACCGGCTGCCCGCCGCCCTCGACAACGGCGAGTTCTTCATCGAGTACCAGCCGCTGGTACGGCTGGAGGACGGCACCGTACGGGGCGCGGAAGCGCTCGTCCGCTGGCTCCACCCGGTGCACGGGGTGCTCGGCCCCGACCGCTTCATACCCCTCGCCGAGAGCACCGGCCTCATCGTGCCGCTGGGCCGCTGGGTCCTGGCCGAGGCCGCCCGCCAGGCTCGCTCCTGGCACACCGACGGCCCCGACGGCACCCCCTTCCGCGTCAACGTCAACCTCTCGCCCTCCCAGCTCCGCTACCCCGGCCTCGTCGCCGACACCGTCGCCGTGCTGGAGGACGCCGGCCTCGACCCCTCCGCCCTGTGCCTGGAGGTCACCGAGAACGCCCTCATCGGCGCCGACGAGGAGGAGCTGCGCCCGCTGCGCCAGCTCGCGGACCTCGGCGTCGACATCGCCCTCGACGACTTCGGCACCGGCTACTCCAACCTCTCGTACCTGCGCCGGCTGCCCGTCAGCACCCTCAAGCTCGACCGCTCCTTCACCCGCGGCATGCAGTGCGCCCCCGCCGACCCCGTCGACGTGAAGATCGTCGAGGGCATCGTCTCGCTCGCCCACACCCTCGACCTGTCGGTCACGGTCGAGGGCGTGGAGACCGGCACCCAGGCGGACCACCTGCGGCTGCTGGGCTGCGACACGGCCCAGGGCTGGTACTACGCCCGCCCCGGCCCGCCGGACCGGCTCCACACCCTCTCCCTGGCGGACGCGGCCTCCGTCTGACGGACGGAGGCCGGGGGACGAGGCGGGTGGCAGGCGGCTCAGCCGGGCGGGGGCGTGGCGGCGGCGCCGTCGAGGGCGCGTGCCTCCCGGTCCGTCAGCAGCCGGGAGCGGATCAGGAAGCGCACCCCCTCCGGAGCCTCCAGCGAGAAGCCGCTGCCCCGCCCCGGCACCACGTCCACCGTCAGATGGGTGTGGCGCCACCGCTCGAACTGCTCGGCCGACATCCAGAAGCGGACCGGCTCCGCCACCCCGTCGACGACCAGCTCGGCCAGCAGCACGTCCGAGCCGCCCGTGCGGAACTCACCGCGCGGGTAGCACATCGGCGAACTGCCGTCGCAGCAGCCGCCCGACTGGTGGAACATCAGCGGACCGTGCCGCTCGCTCAGCCGCCGGACGAGCCCGGCGGCGGCGGGGGTGAGGGCGATCCGCGAGACGCCCTCCCCGTTCCGGTGCCCGTACCCGCTCATGGGTGGCGCCCGTGCTGCCGGCATAAGTGCGGATTCATGGAATATCCCTCCTCCATGTGCGCCCACGTGCTGAGGGACGACAGCCTGCCCCGAGCCGGGAGCTGATCGCCAGAGGAACGCACGCCGCCACCCGCCGGCGGCGTCACCCCGGGGCCGAGTACCAGTCGAACTCGTGCCCCATGAGCCGGTAGGTGCCCGCCGGCCGGATGAGCGCCCAGTCGTAGTCGGGCATCACGTCCAGGGACCGCTGGAAGTCCGCCAGCGCCTCCTCGGTGCGCCGCTGGGCGCAGTACACCGCGCCGCGCCGGGCCAGCGCCCAGTCGTTGTCCGGCTGGATGCGCAGGGCGTGGTCGAGATCGCGCAGCGCCTCCTCGAACCGGCCCTCGCGCCGGTACACCTCCCCGCGCCCGGCCAGGCACCAGTCGTAGTCGGGGCGCAGCTCGATGGCCCGGGTGAGGTCGGCGAGCGCCTCGTCGTTGCGCTCCATCAGCCGGTACGTCGCACCGCGCACCGCGTGCGCCCACCACGAGTCCGGCTTGAGGCGCAGGGCGTGGCCGCAGTCGGTGAGCGCCAGCTCGTAGTGGCCGGTGAACCGGTGGGCGCAGGCCCGCCCGATGAACAGCCGGGAGTCGTCGGGCCGGTGGCCGAGCGCGCGGGTGAAGGCCGTGAACGCCGCCTCGGGCTGCCGGGTGGCGAGATAGGACCAGCCGCGTTCGGCGTGGGCCCAGTGGAGTTCGGGGTTGATCTCGATGGCCCGCTGGAGGTCGGTCAGCGCGTCGCCGTAGCGCCCCATGAGCCGGTGGGTGGCGCCCCGGCCGGCCAGGGCCGCGGGGTCGCCGGGGGTGAGCTCCAGGGCACGGGTGAAGTCCGCGCGCGACGCGGCGAGACGGGACATGGCCCGGTAGAGGATGCCGCGGCCCGTGAAGACGCGCGGGCAGGACGGATCCAGTTGCAGGGCGTCCCGGTAGTCCGCGAGCGCGTCCTCGGCGCGCCCGGCCCTGCGGTGCCGCTCCGCCCGGGCCACGAGCGCCGTGACCCGCTCGGCGGTGTCCAGGCCCGGCTCGCCCAGCAGGACGTCCAGGGCGGGGGTGACGTCGGCGTGCTCGTCCGGCAGAGCCGCGAGGAGCCGCTGCCCGAGACCGCGGGCCCACTCCAGGTCCGCCGTCTCCCCGGCCTGGGCCAGCATGTCGGCGCACCGCCGGATCCGGGGCGGCTCGGCGGCACAGGCGTCGACCAGGAAGCGCGTGACCGTACGCGGGGAGATCCGGGGGAAGGCGCACAGGTGGTGGAACCGCTCCTCGAGGGCGTACTCCACCCAGCGGTCGTCGGCCCACCGGTCCTCCGGGGCCAGGGCCTCCTCCAGCCGCAGCCGCCACTCCTCGAACGTCCCGGCCAGCGCCCGGTGCCGGTCGTACCAGCGCCGGGGCGAGTGGTGGCGCTGCCGGCGCAGGAAGGCCGCCCGGATGGGCTCGGTGTACTGGTAGGTGCCGCCCTGGTCGGTGACGAAGGGGCGGCTGCGCAGCCAGTCGAAGTGACCGGCCGCCTCGGGCTCGACGGCGGCCCGGTACACCTCCTCGTCGAACCGCCGGGGCAGGGCGCACGCCGCCGCGGCGGCATGCCGGACCGGGTCGGTCTCGTCCTTGAGGGCGCGTTCGACCGTGGCCTCGCTGACGTCGGCGATGTGCGGGTCGTCGGGGCCGTTGCGGGCCATCAGGACCAGCTGCCGGGGCAGCCGGCCGGACTCGCGCAGGATCAGGCGGACGCTGTGCTCGTCGCCGATGCCCTTCGCGGCCAGCAGTTGCCGGGCCTCCGCCTCGGTGAAGACGTCGAGCGGCATGTGCTGGACGACGCCGAGCTGGTCGCCCCAGCCCGCGTGGCCGAGCGGCTGCTGACCGGCGAGGGCGAGCACGGCGTTGCCGGGGAGCGCCCCGTGGACGTCGCTCAGGAGCAGCTCGCGCAGCCAGTCGTCGAGCACCGGCGCCGTGCGCTCGTAGTCGTCGAAGAACAGCGCCACCCAGCTCCGGCGGGCCGCGACGTCGCGGAGGTCCTTGGTGAAGGCGGGCGTGAGCGTGCGCACCGGGGACATCACCAGGTCGACGTCCTCGCGGTTGTGGAAATGGCCGCCGAGCCACTCCCGCAGCCGGTCCGCCGCCTGGGCGACCTCGGTGGCGTCGGCCGCCTCGGCGACGAACCCGAGGCCGGGCACCAGCCCCAGCGACGCCAGCCCGATCCGCGCCGCCACCCGGCTGGAGGCGGAGGGGGAGCCCTCCCGCTCCCGGCCGGGCACCGGCCGTTCCGCGTGGGCGAGGGCGTCGGCCTCGCGCAGCTTGCGGTGGTAGGTGGTGAGGAGGCCGTCGAACTTCCGCAGGGGGCAGCCCTGTCGCGCGAGCTCCGCGCCGATGGCCGCCATGGTGTCGACGACGGTGCGGGCCGTGTCGGTGACGTACGCGGTCAGGGCCTGCTGCGCCCGCGCGCCGCTGATCATCTGCTGGAGCAGAAAGGTCTTGCCGACGCCGCTGACGCCGTGGAGGTGGAAGACGAAACGGTGGGAGGGGTCGTCGGCGGGCTGCCGCAAGTTCTCCTGGAAACAGGCGAGCTCAGCCTGGCGGCCGACGAGTCCCGAACGGTGTTGACGGGCTATCAGTTCCTGTAGTGACGTGCCTTGCTCCGGCATCGAACCCCCCGTGCCGAGTCGGTACGGGCCAAGTATGCGCGCCGGGGCGAACGGTGGCGGACGCAGCGAAGCGCTCCGGACCGCAATCCGGGGCGCGCGGCGAACGGCATGAGGGGGGTGGTGCGGCCTAGGTGTCGGAGGTGCCCTGGCCCTGGCTCTGGCCCTGGCCGTCGGAGGAGCCCTGGGTGTCGGGGGTGACGCGGGGCTCGGGCAGGGTCCGGCCGGTCCCGGTGAGATAGGCCGAGACCACCAGGTTGGCGGTGTACTCGTGCTGGGCGCGGTCGTACTCGCCGCCGCAGGTGATCAGGCGGAGCTCGGCGCGGTTGGTGTCGCGGGGGCCGTAGACCTTGTCGTCGTCCCAGTGGTCCTTGTCGACGACGGTGATGTCGTCGACGGTGAACTCGGCCGTGGAGCCGTCCACCCGGGTGACGTTGATCTTCGCGCCGCGCTTGAGGGAGCTCAGCTCGTAGAAGACCGCCGGTGAGGTCTGGGTGTCGACGTGCCCGACGAGCACGGCGGTTCCCGTGCTTCCGGGCGCGGGGCCGTCCTGGTACCAGGAGACGGCGTTGGGCCGCTCGTACGGGGGCGGTTCGACGCCGCCGCGCGGGTCGAGCCCGTGCCCCTCGATCGGGGCCTTCAGCCCCACCGCCTTGATGGCGAGCACGAGGGGGCCCGCCCCCGGCAACGGTTCGTGTGCCGGGGGCAGGCCGCGCGCAGGGGGGCGGCCCTCGGTGGCCACGGCACCGGGCCTGGGGGCCGAGGCTATCGGCTCCTCCACGGTGTCGTGACCCCAGAGCCACAGGGCCAGCAGCAGAGCCACCCAGGCCACCCCGGTCAGCAGGCGGCGGTTCGAACCGCCTGTGCGCGCTTCTGACATGACGCCGGTTCGCTCCCTGTCACCGCTTGGCCGCGTTGACGCGGCGCCGGTACCAGATCAGCCCACCGGCCATACCCACCGTGGCGCCCGCGAGGGCGAGCGCGGGGGCGTCGACGGACGTGGACTCGGACGCGGCCACCGGCGCCGTGGCGCCACCGCCCGTGTGGTTGCGGCCGTGCGGGCGCTCGTGCTCCCGGCCGTGGTCCTCACGCCCGTGGTCGCGACCGTGCTCGTGGTCGCGCCCGTGGTCCTCACGTCCGTGGTCACGGCCGTGGTCCTCACGCCCGTGGTCGCGCCCGTGGTCCTCACGGCCGTGGTCCTCACGTCCGTGGTCCCGGCCGTGTTCGCGGCCGTGGTCCTCGTGGTCCCGGCCGTGGTCACGCCCGTGGTCGTCCCGACCGTGGTCGTCGTGGTCGTCCCAGTCGTGGTCGCGCCCGTGGTCCCGGCCGTGTTCGCGGCCGTGGTCCTCGTGGTCACGGCCGTGTTCGCGCCCGTGGTCGTCGTCGCAGTCGTCACGGTCGCGATCGCGGTCGTGACGGCCGTGGCCGTGGTCGTGGTCACCACGGCCGTGGTCGTCGTCGCAGTCCTCGTCATGACCGGTGTGCTGCACGACGCTGCTTTGGGGCGGCTTGACCGGGGTGTTGGAGGAGCCGAGGGCATACGCGGCGGGCGCCGCGCAGACGGCGACTGCCGTCAGGGTGCCGCAGAGAGCGGTACGGATTGACTTCATTGGGTGTACCTCCTTCGTTTCCGAGGTTCACCCCGCACTCCGGACGGAGCATCCGCAGGGTAGTCGTATTGCTCCATTCGGTAAGCAACATGGGCCGGTCGGGGGAGAGCGGCGGGTCTCCCGGCTGAATCGGGGGCCCGCACGGCGTGGCGGAGGCGAGGGAAGCGCGGGCGGAGATATGCCGCCGCGGCCCGGGAACCGCCACCCCGCGCGCCACCCGGGCGCGGGGCGCTCGGGCCCTCGGCGGCCTTCCGGCTGCTGGGGAGGGGTGGCGAAGGTATGGCGAGGCATGGCGGACGGTGGGCGTTTGACGTGGCCCGTTGTGGCCGGATTGCCTTCGTCGCAGGTCAAAGGGGTAGCACGCGCTTGACCAATTGCTACAGTGACTGCGCGCTCCGCGGACGATCGGCGGAGGCCAGTCTCTCGTACGGAACGCGAAGGGCCCGGCTCCGGATGTCGCCGAGAGCCAGGCCCGTCCCGTGCGAGGCATCGTGTGGACCCGGCCGACCTAGCACCGGCCGGGTCCACACCTCCAGGTGGGACCGACCCGTCGTCCGGAACCGCCCCAGCCGGTACGCGTCAGCGCAGCAGCTGGTCACAACACCGCGCGATGGCGGCAACCGCGTTCAGAAGCACGGCCGAGAGCGTCACCCAGTCCCGCGGACCCTGACGATCCGGACCGGGACGCCGTCCCCGACGCCTCCTCCTGCCCCTCGGCTTCACCATCGGCCGACTCCTCACCTCTTGACGATCCCGGGTACGCGCCGGGGCCCCGCCCGGCCGGGCGGGGCACTCAGGGGAGGCAGAGCCGTTGCTCCCAGTAGCCTAGCGGGCGCGGTGAGTTGAACGATCCGCGTGGGGGTTTTCGCCGCCGGGTGGACCGGGTTGCGGCATGATGGAAGATTTTCGCGGGCGCGGCGGGGCGCGGCGGCGCGTCCCCCACAGGGTGAACCGGCCCAACTCCTCCCGCACAGCAGCACCTTGTTTCCGTTGCATTACGCCATGCTGAGCTGAGCGTTCGCGTGGGCGACACGCTGCGCGGCCACACTGCGGCGACAGCCCGCGCCACGACATGGAGAGGGCAGGGAGGAAAGTGGTGAAGATCAGACGCACGCGCCGGTCGGTGCTCACCGCCGGCCTGGCCACACTGGCACTCGTTCTGCCCGCCACGGGCCTGCAGGCCGGGGCCCAGGCGGTCGTTCAACCCGCCGTTCAATCTTCCGTTCAACCCGCCGTCCAACCCGCCGTACAGCGACTCCCCTTGGGGGACGCGAACCTTCCCGAGACCCGCACCACCACCCAGGTGGCCCCGGGCGTGACCTGGACCAGGATCAAGCGTGGCCGCCCCGACGCCCGTGACCACTGGACCGTCGAGGTCGCGCTGCTGAAGGACGAGAGCGCGGCGCGCTCCCTGGCCGACCGGCTGGACGACGCCGGCTTCGACCCCGCCGTCAGCCGCGTGGACGAGCGCCCCCAGGACCTGCCCTCGAAGCAGCCGTGGGGCTGGCGCGTACGGGTCGGCGAGCTCGCCGACCAGGAGGCCGCCGCCCGGCTCGTGAAGGACCTGCGCGCGGCGGGCTTCCGTCCCACGCACACCTACTTCACGGGGGAGGACGGCACCGGCCGCACCGGCCCCTGGGTCGTCGACGTGCTGCGGGTCTCCGCCGCGCAGCGGCAGCGGGTCCAGGTCCGGCAGGCCCAGGACCGGGTGCCGGGCGGCGAGACGCTGGCCGACATGGTCAAGCACATGGGCGGCATCGCCGGGATCAACGGCAGCTACGGCTCGGACGAGGAGGACGGCACCTTCGGCGACGTCGCCGGCCTGTCGGTCGTCGGCGGCAAGCTCGTGAGCGAGGCGGTGCAGGGGACCAGCGCCCTCGTCCTGCCCTCCGACCGGCGCGCACGCCCCTCCGTCCAGCAGCTGAGCACCAACCTGCGCCTGCGCTCCGCCGACGGCGCCCAGCGCGAACTCGACGGGCTGAACCGCTCCCCGGGCAAGATCCGCAACTGCGGCGGCACCGGGGGCGACGTCCCCACCGAGCGGCCGCGCCACGACGTCCTGTGCACCGACGACTCCGAGGTCATCCAGTACACCGACTTCTTCTACGGGCCCACGCACACCGGTGACGGCGTCGCGGTCGTCATCGACAAGAACGGCAAGGTGCTGGAGGTGCGCGACCGGCGCGGCGGCACGTTCCCGTCCGGCACGACGCTGCTCGCCGGCACGGGCGACGGCGCCGACTGGCTGCGCGCCCACGCCCGCAAGGGCCAGGTGGTGAACGTGACGGCCACCGTCCTCGACCGTAACGGCCGGCTCCTGACGGACACCGCCGGGCGCGCCATGGACGTCGCCTCGGGCGGCCCGCAGCTGCTCCGGAACGGCCGCGTCGACATCCCCGCGGACGCCGAGGGCTTCAACTACCCCGACGACCCGGGCTTCTTCGACTACTTCGGCACCCACCGGCACCCGCGCAGCCTCGCCGGCGTCACGGACGACGGCTCCCTGCTGTTCGTCGCCGTCGACGGCCGCCGCCCGGGCTACAGTTCGGGCCTGACCTTCCGGGAGAGCGCGGCCGTCATGCGCTCCCTCGGCGCGGTGAACGCCCTCAACCTCGACGGGGGCGGATCCACCACGATGGTGGTCGGCGGCCGGCTCATCAACCGGCCCTCCGACAGCACGGGTCCCCGGCTGATGGAGAACGCGCTGATCATTCGCTGACGGCTGCGCCCGGGTGGTGACAGTGGTCCTGACGGGCGCGCTCCCGTCAGGACCACTTGCCGACGTATGTCCGACGAGTCGTCCGTCGAATCATTCGACGGAATCCATGAAACAGAGCATCCGCCGGTTGATCTCGTCCGCGTGGTCGATCTGGGGGCCGTGGCCGGTATCCGAGACGATCTCGGCGCGGGCCCCCGGTATCAGGCGCGGAACGCGCTCCACCTGCCGCTTCGGGTGCACGAGGAGGCTCCGCTTGCCGAGCACCAGATACAGGGCGGTGCGGATGGTGCCCAACTCCTCCTCGGACAGGGGCAGCGGAGCCGGGCGGCGGATGCGGTAGGCGCGGACGCCCGCCCTGACCATCGCGCGGAGCTCCGGCTCGATGAGCACGGGCTGCTGCAGCCAGCGCGCCAGCCGGGGGCGCAGTGCCTTGGGCGCGAAGGTCGCGAAGAGACTGATGAAGATCCAGACGAAGAAGCGCAGCCCCACCTTCTCCAGCCCGCCGGGATCGAGCAGGGTGACGGAGGCGAGCCGGCCGGGCTCGCGGTGCGCCTGGTTCAGGGCGAGCCATCCGCCGTACGAGGAGCCGACGAGATGGACGCGGTCGAGGCCGAGCCCGGCGAGCGTCTCGTCCAGCCAGCGCGCGGCGTCCTCGGGCCGGTGGATGGGCTCGCGCTGCACGCTGCGGCCGGCGTCGCCCGGCGTGTCGATGGCATAGACGGGCCGTTCGGCGCTGAGCGCGGGCGTGTTCGGGTACCACATCGCGGAGCAGCTGCCGGCGCCGTGCACGAGGACGACCGGGGTACGGGAGGCGCCGGCCGGGTCGTCGGGCCCGTAGCGGTAGACGTGCGTGGTCCCGAAGGAGGTCTCCACGTCCGTCTCCGCGACGGCCGTCGCCCCCAGGGCGAAGACGGCGTCGCACGCGGCGAAGTAGCGCTCCCGCAGGGCGTCGTTGACGTAGCGGCCGACGTCGGGGCGGTTGCGGGCGGGGATTCGGTCGCGGGCCGTGGTCTGGGGCACGGGTGGCCTCCTAGGAAACGATCACCTGGTTCGTGATACGACCGTACCATCAAAGTGATACGGCGGTACCATGAAGAGGTCGTGGTCACTGAGTCATTGAGGACCCCTGTAACCGAAGGGCGGAGTCGAACGATGCCGAAGCGCGTGGACCACGCGGAACGGCGCACCGAGATCGCCGAGGCACTCCTCCGCGTGGCCGGCCACCGCGGGCTGCACACCGTGCGGATGCGGGACGTGGCGGCGGAGGCGGGAGTGTCGCTGAGGCTGGTGCAGTACTACTTCGAGACGAAGGAGAAGCTGCTCCTCTACGGGCTGGAGCACCTGACCGAACGATTCGGCGAACGGGTGGCCGCCCGCCTCCGGGCGGCCGGCGACGCCCCGGGCCCGCGCGCGGTGATCGAGGCGATCCTGCTGGCGTCCCTCCCCACCGACGAGGCGAGCCGCACCTTCCACCTCGTCTACACCTCGTACGCCGTCCTGGCCGTGACCGACGAGGCCCTGGCGGCCCAACCCTTCATCCGCAGCCCCGAAGCGGCCGAGGACCACCTGACCGAACTCCTCCGCCAGGCCCGGGAAGCGGACCTCACCCACCCCGGGGTGGACCCCCGCCAGGACGCGATCGCCCTGCTGGCTCTATCGGCGGGGCTGGGCACGAGCATCCTCGTGGGCCACCGCACCCCGGAGTCGGCGGTGGCGGTGTTGGAACGGCAATTGGATGGGATCTTCGCGGTGTGAGGAATCGCCTCCCGGCATCAGCTCCGAAGGCACGCTCGGTGAGCAGGCCGACCACAGGGGCGCCACGAACGGGAGCGGCCGCCACTGCCCGAGACGCTCCACGATTCGCTCCTCGAGATGCTCCTTTCGTGCTTCCGTGCGCCTCCCGGACGGAGGCACGGCTTCGGTGGACGCGTCGTTCACTGGGTGCGGACGGTGACGAAGGCGGGGTGCGGGCTCATGTGGGCGCCACTGAAACGGGCGCGTGTGCAGCGGCGTATCGGCCTGGGACTGGCCTGCGCGGCTCTGATCGCGCTGGCCGTGGTGCTGTGGCAAAACGGCGGCGACAGGAACGGCGCGGCTTCTCTGTGGATCTCCGTCGTCTCCGCGGTCGTCTCGGTGTGTGCCTTCGCCGCCGACCTCCTGCGCGGCCCGGACGGTGGGCACGCCCAGCCTCCGCGCGGCTGGCGGCAGCGCGCGGCCGACGCCCTCGCCGAGGCGGTGGGGGAGCAGTGGGCGCGGGAGGCGCAGCGGCGTCGGCTCCAGGACCCGGCGCCGCTGGACGTGGGCTGGTCCAGACTCGGACCGCCGCTCGCCGACCACCGGGAGAACGTCCTCCGGGGCAGGTCGCTGCCCGCGCCGCGGGACGGCGAGCAGGTCGCGACCGCGCACACGACTCTCACAGCGATGCTGAAGGGATTCGCCGGTGGTTTCCTGCGCGGCTTCGCCGTCTGCACGCTCATCGGCGTGTCCGCCGCCACGGTCGTCGGCGGCATCACCGGGCTCTGCGCGGCACACGAGTTCCGGTGGGCACCCCGTATTCCGGAAGGCCGGACCGTCGACGGCTGGCATCTGGAGAAAGCGCCGTACGGCGTCCGTACGGCCACTTCCACGGCGCCCTACCGGGGGGAGCTGCTCTTCGGCAGGCCTGGCGAAACTCCCTTGGCCGTACCGCGACATGCCCGGATCGCCCGTGACTGGCACCGATCGGAACCGTTCGAACGGGAAATCCGCATCCGCATGGAGCGCGAGGGGCCGGTGCTCACGGCCTCGGGCCTGCCCAGGGCCGACGCCTGGAACGTGGTGCTCAAGCTGCCGCGGCGCGCCCAGCTGTGGCTCACCGAGCGCTCCGCCCTCGTCATCGTCCGCGATGCCATGCTGCCCCTCCTGGCCTTCGGAGCCCTGGCCGGTCTCATCGGCGGCTGCGCTTCCGGCGTCTACCGCGCCCTGAGCACCCCTTCCGACACCATGCGAGCCGCCGGTCCGCGCAGCACCCTGCGCACCGACCGCGCCGCCACGCTCGCACGCAGCGCGACGGCGGTCGTCCTGGCCGGCGGGATCTGCTGGACCATGGTCCTCCTGGTCGGCCGCAGCAGCCCGGTGGGCACCATGCACATGGAACTGTGGGTACCGGTCGGCACGTCCGCGCTCGCGCTCAGCGCCTGGGGCCGACTCGGCATCGCCCGCGTCTGGCTCGCCCTGACCGGGCGCGCACCCTGGCGGCTGATGGGGTTCCTCGCCGAAGCGCACCGGCGCGGCGTCCTACGACAGTCGGGAGCCCACTACGAGTTCCGCCACCTGCGCCTCCAACAACGCCTGTCCGGCACTCCCGACACCCCGGGCACACCACGTGTTCCCACCCCGAGCCCGTAACGGGACGGCGGAGTCGCGTGGCCGTCGGAGCGGCACTACCGCTCCGCATACCGCAGGAACTGCCAGCCCAGCACGGCCAGGGCAAGTGTCTGTGCGAGTGAGACGACCACAAGGAGAGGCTGGACGGCGGGAGAGCACCAGAATGCGGTCGCGCAGATCATCGGCAAGGCCAAGTACGTGAACAGATCCACAGCGGTCTGTAGTCGCTTGCGCATGGTGCGGCTCGCATCGTCGCGGTGGTAGATCTCCCAGCCGAACGCTGCTCCGTGGGCGCCGCTGAGCTCGGCCAGCCGCGGTCCCAGCTGGTCGCGGATGTAGCAGCCGATCGCCGAGATCTTCTCGTCGTTGACCAGATAGGTCCAGCCCAGGACCAGGCAGATCACGGGTACGGCGAGCAGCAGTTGAGCCTGCCTGCTCTGGACGGTGATCGCCAGGACCGCGATGGACGCGGCGAGCGTGAAGTAGAGCAGGTTGTCACGGAATCCTATCCGGGTTTTTTGCTCCTCCTTGATGCGGTCGTACTCGGCCAGCAGCAGTTTGCTTTCGGTGACGTCTTCTATGGCGGCCATGCCCATTCCTAGGCTCGGGTCCCGGCTGGGACTGATGAGTGGGCGGGCAGGGCTCCGGCGCTCCGGCCCCTGCCCGCCGCGAAGGCCCGGAAGGCTCAGTCGGCAGCACGGAAGGGCGGCAGGTTGTGGGGGTTGTTTCGTTCCACCCAACCCTTTCCGTCCGCCGCGATTCCTTCCAGGAGTCGGAAGGTGTGGATGAAGCCGGCTGAATTGAGGTTGACTTCGGCGATTTCCTGGGCGTTCTCGTCCGGCGTCAGTTGATGGGCATCGGCGTCTTTGACCCGAATAATCCTGGCCGGCCCGTTGGTGAGGACGAGCTCCAGGTCGTAGCCGACATGGGTGCGTTCCGTGACCTGCACTGAGGACAACGCATCGAACCGGTAGTTGCTTCGTTGCTCGTTCCCACGATTTGCATCGGCGAAATCGAATTCCGTGCTGATTTCACGAACGCCATCCTGTGTGACCAGGAAAAGGCGGATGCTGTAGCGCGAGTATCGCCAAGGACCGCCCTTCACGCGCCCTCGCTTGTAGGGGCGTGCGGGTGTCACCAGGATGGTGTGGGTGATCAGGTCGCGCCAGGTGAGCTGGTAGTGACGGAGGGCTTCGTCGACGAACAGCGTCTTGTCGCAGGTGAGCCAGGTCTCCATTTCCAGCTCACTGGGCCTCGTGGTGTCCAGGAACGACTTCCAGTTCTGGTACGCGACCTGCCGCGCGGTCAGCCGCTCTTGATATTCCTGGGTTTCCTTGGCCAGGCGGTGCTCTTCACCGCGGGCCGTCAGCCATGAGGACGCAGCCGCGCGTCCGGACCAGACCGCACCGACCACGGCCAGGATGGCCAGCAGAATCTGGGACACGCCGGCACCTGAGGCCACTGTTCCGAGCAGGGTCAGAGTCGTGATGCCGAGAACGATGAAGGCGACCACGCACAGCGCCTTCGCCAGCGTCTGGTTCGGGTGGCGGTAATCGAACAGACTGCCTTTGTTGTGACGGTCTCGGGCATCCTCAGCGAGATAGCGGATCAGCCAGTTGACCCGGTCCACACTGACTCGGCTCTCGCGGTAGAGAAGCGCGATCTCGGCGACGAGACCGTTGCGGATGTGGACGGTATGACCGAGCCATTCGTGCGGGGTCAGTCCATGGGGCACGCGAGTGCTGAAGTAGTGATCGAACGCATGACGGACGCGGTTGGTGAACCCGTCCCCGGTAGAGGCGGGATCGCCTGTCGGGATGTGGGACTCACGGTTCTCGGCCTTCAGCTGATATTCCTGGTACCACCATTGGCGGCCGAAGTGAGCCGCGGTCAGGCCCGCGCCAAGCGCAATCAGTAACTCTGTGACTGCCGCAGCCGGATCCGCAGCCAGCGCCAAGATCCAGAGGAATGCGGTGACGACAACGAACAGGCCTGCCCGCACTGGGAAGGCTGCCCGGGCGGCAGCAGCGGTGCTCGGATGGGGCGGCAGGGCCCGTGGCCCGATGGGGTCGGGTTCGAAATAGGCCCAGACCCGTTGCACCCGGTCGTTGCCGAAACGAGCTGCCTCGGCCCGCTCGCGGTTCTCGGCCCACAGGCTGTCCTTCAGCCCGCCGGTGAGTACGAGGTCGAGGTGGCGGAGGATCGCGTCACGCCGACGAGGCGACAAGGCTCGTAACCGCTCCAGTACGCGACCTGGTTCACCGTCGGCGGTGCTGAGCATCGCCAGCAGTTCGAAAGCGACGCGGAGAGCGTCTTTCCACTCTCCCTCGGGGTAGTTCCGTACGAGCCCGGAGGCATGATGCAGCCGCTGGATTTCTTCGGTGCTGAGGTCGTGGTAAGCGCGAGCACTGAGCATGGCAAGCACCCAGTGGAAGCGGACCTCCGCGTTGTCGTGTCCGTGGGCGATCGCGTCACTGATCATGTCGCGAGCACGGCTGGGGATGCCATCCTCCAGGAACCGCACACCGACCTTGTACTTTTCCTGAGGCGATGCATCCGGATGGACGAAGTAAACGTTGGAGTTGTGTACGGTCTCGGCCTGGATTCCGACGGTGGAGTCGTATGCGGCCGAATTGTGCGTGAAACCGCTGCCATCGTTCATGACAAGTCACCCGCCGCAACAACCAATGGTGCCAGCCTGGCCACCAGCTCGGGGAACTCTGCGACCAGACCGCGTAACCTCTTGAGCGCCATGGTCGCCCTCTTCGGCGATTCAGGAGTCTTCTCTCTTGCCGCCCGGCGGGCAGAGCCCAGCTCGGCCAGTGCCTCTCGATAGGTGTCGTCGTCGAGGGCGCCCTCGACGTGGTGGCGCGTCAGATGCTCACGGAAATCGTCCAGTTCCGCGATCAGGTCCGCCGGGCTGGTCGCCTTCGGAGCCGCATTTAAGTGGACGCTACTCTTCTCGACTGAGCCGGCCATGATGCCAACAGTGCTGTTATGAGCGGTGTTACTGACGTGCTCATTGAGTCTGTTGGCCGTATGGCCCTTGTCTTCCTGGGACATTGCGATCTGCTCCTGTTCTCCCACCAGCTCCGCAGCCAGCCGAGTGGCGAATGCCGCCGCGTTCGCCGCGGCCCGTGGTTGCCAGTTACGGTCGTTCGCGCTGCCCTTCGTACCGTCCGCTCGATCGCTGATCCCCCGGATGATGGCCACCGGTGCCCCGTTGAGATGACCGGCCTGCGCCACACCGGCGGCCTCCATCTCGATCGCGAGCGCGTCGTTGTAGTGCTGCCGGATCCACCGCGCCTCAGCCGAGATCTTCGAGTTCTGCACGACCTCGCCGGCTGCGATCGCGCCGAAGCGTACTTGCGGCGCGCGCCCATGACCGGGCGAGTCGTCTGCCCAGTCGTCCACCCGAGCCAGATGCAAGCCGAGCTGGCTGATGCCATGCGCCGTCTCCCATACCCGGGGACGGGCCATGAGTCCGCCGTCCTCGCTGGTCCCGCCGTGGTAGGCGTACACGTGTGTCGCCATCACCACGTCGCCCAGCCTGGCGTCCCACAGGGCGCCGGCGACGCCGACGAACAACACGGCCACCGGTGAAAACTCCTGTATCGCACGCTCAGCGATCACCGCGGCGGAATGATTCCCTTTGTTCGTCAGACCGAGCGCCACACGACATGAAGTGCCCTGCACGGTTCCCACTTCGAACCGCGTCCCACGCTCATGACGGTGCAATTGTGGACCAGCCAGCTTCCTGCGCACGGCCTGGTACTCGAGATTGAGGGCGGTGAGAATCACCACCAGGTCCTTCGACATCTATTCTCCTTCCCCTCTCGTATCCTCTTGCGTCATGGACGGCACGGGTCGGATCAGTGGTGGGAACAACACCGTCTTCGGTCCGGCCCGGTACAGCCGCGCGGGCCGTCCTCCCGTGGTCCTACGCCCCGAGCCCGCGGGGATGATGAATCCCTTCACGGCCTGGACTTTCCGGTAGAAATTACGGGTGTCGAGTTCGGTTCCCCAAACCGCCTCGTACACCTGCTGCAACTCGGTTATGGTGAAGAGCTCTCCACAGAATGCCGTGGCCAGCGCCGAGAATTCGAGCTTGGTACGCGCGCGTTCGATTCCGTCCGTCACGATCCGACGATGATCGAAGGCCAGCTCCACCTCACCGGACAGAACGGTTTCCGCGGGAGCCCACACAGCATCCATGGCATCCGTTCCCGCGACCGGTTCGGGGAGCCCTGGCGCGATGGCCAAGTGGGCCACCGAAACGACTCGTCCTCGTGGATCGCGGCCTGCGTCCCCGTAGGTGGCCAACTGTTCGAGATGCACCCACCCGGCAGTCAGAGCGGTTTCCTCACTCAGCTCACGGTGTGCGGCATCCAGAATCTCCTCGCCGGCATGATTGAGGAATCCGCCAGGCAGGGCCAGCATGCCTTGAAAGGGATCTTCGCCCCGCTTCACGAGCAGGACACATAGTCGCCCTTCACGCAGCGTCAGGATCACAAGGTCAACCGTCAGTAGCACGGGCGGGGGTGACCACGCGTCAGCTTGCATGCTGCTTAAGGTACTTCGGTTCCTGTCACTTTAACAAGAAGGGTGACGCGGAGATCTCTGGTGCTGTAGTGCGGCGGTGCCCCAAGCGGTCAACTCGTCCACTGACACAGTGGAGACGGGGGCCGATCCGGGCCCGCTGGCTCGGCGTTGCCGCGAAGCGGCTCGCGAACGGGGGCTTGCGTTCCAAGAAGGCGTGGAGGGCTGCCTGACTGACGGGCGGACGGCGGTGCGTCCGCGTTGGTGAGGCAGAAGACGTCGATCTCCTCGCCCGCCGCCAGGCTGGACAGGAGACGGTGCATGTCCGGAGTGCCCAGTTGGGCGTATCGGTGTTCGCGAGGACGGACAGGGCCCGCAGGAGGGTGGTTGCGTGCCGGGCGTTCATGCGGACCTTGATAAAAGCGCCAGGACTTCAGGGGTGCGAAGCCGTGCCTTGTGGCCGGCGGTGACCCCGGTGCGACGGCGAGTGCGAATGAGGGCATCGTCCAACAGGCCTCGACTCCGCCGCTGCAAGTGATCTTCTCCGGCTCCCAGCCCAGCCGCGGGCCTCGCACAGCCAGGAGCCCGAACGCTTCCTTCGCCCAGCGACGCACGGTGGATGCAGCTACGGCGTTGTCACCGGCAATGCCGGAAGGCGCTGGTCGTGGCGGAGCGCGGCGAGCGCGACGGCCGCCTGGGCGCCAGCAGGAGCCCGTCTCTTTGCGCTGCTTGCGTACCAGGTTGGCATCGAGGTCGATGGCCCGCATCGACGGCGGGAGCCGAACCCGCTAGCCAGCTTCCTGGCGGCCCCTCGGCTGGGCGGTGGGGGTTTTCACCCACACGCCAACTCCCTCCAAAGGACCTTCTGTTGCAGCCCGACTCGATCGGCCAGCGTCCGCGCTGGCCGACCGGCGCGGGATATATCGGTCCGAGCTGGTCTGGGAGATCCAGCCCCGGCCGGCGAGCTTGCGCAGCTGAACGCGGACCGGCTCCATCTTCGTCGGCGTCCTGTCCCGGTCCAGCGGGTTCGCGACGCGGTCGCCTCGGCCCACTGCCCAAACGCGCCCCTTTTCCTGGCTCTAGAAGAACCCCGGCTTCTTCGGGGAGCGGCTCTGGAGGTGCTGGTCCGGAAAAGGTCCGGATCTTGGCGTGTGCGGTGCTCGGCGACAGCGGTGATCGGGTGGATAGGCGCGGCCTGTGGGGAGGTCGACACGACTGGCCGAGGGGATCCCACTCAGTTGGCTGCCGGCCGGCGCGCCATTAGAGCCGTGCCAGCGCCCGCTCCACGCTCCCGCCGTCCGCCACCCCCGGGAGACGGTGCAGCGCATAGAAGGGGAGGAACAGCCAGGGTCACGATGCGTTGCTCCACCCGCCTGTGCTGGAATACGAGTCAAGCAGGTCCACCACGAAGACCAGGGTCGAGCCCGGTGGGATCAACGGCGAGGGCGACTGCTTGCCGTAGCCGAGACGCGGGGGAACGATGATCTCGCGCCGACCGCCGACCCTCATCCCCCTCACCCCCCGGTCCCAGCCCTTGATGACCCTGCCGCTGCCCAGAGCGAACTTGAACGGCTGGCCCCGGTCCCAGGAGGCGTCGAACTCCTTCCCGGACTCGAAAGTCACCCCGACATAGTGGACCCTGACCACCATGCCCGGCTCCACCTCGGCCCCGTCCCCGACGACCAGGTCCCGGATGGTCAGCTCGGTAGGAGCGTCACCCTCCGGAACGTTGACCTCGGGCTTCGTCAGTTCACTCATTGCAGCCTCATTGCTCTCCGTCGAAAGCCCCCGCGCGGACCAGCCGGATACGCGGGCGCCCCATACAACAGATGGTCACGTTACCGAGAACGCCGATTCCCGGAGCACACCAGATCCAGCGACCAGGCGTGGTGATCTTTCACGTAGCCGATGAACGCGACACCGCACGCACGGTCACGCGGCAATCGCCGGCTCTGGCGAATATCAGTGGCCTGGCCCACGATTCGGAGTGGCGGCAGGCCATCACGAGGCTGTGGCCCGTTCGACGGGGTTGAGGGCCCCTTGCTGCTGACGAGCAATGTGACGGCGATGCCGAGTAGAGGGATGGCGATGCCGATGACTCACCATGCCCGTCGTGGAGCTGAAGCGCCTCCGCCAGAGGTATTTGCCCTGACGTCCAACGGCATTTTCGCTTCAGCTGCGCACGGCGAGCCGATGCGAGCCAGGATCGTGACCGGTCCGGAGTGCCTGGCGCCTTGCAGGAAAGGCATCCGACCCGCGCTTTGCGCAGGGCGGAGGCCTTTCGCCCGCTCCTGGAAGAATCCCAGCTTCTTCGGCGAGTACGAGACGAGCAGGTTCCTCGACTGCTGGGGGTGTGGGGCTGGCCGCTTGTCTGGCCTGCGGGGAAGCTTACGTGTGGGCTTCGCTGCTGGCGGTTGGCCCGTGCATGGCCCGGATCACGCCCCCGTCGGGCAGGGCGGGGCGTCGGCAAGGGACCTGTAGCGATGCCATGAACTCCCGCTCTCAGGAGGCCTCCGGCCCGCGTGCGGCCCACAGCCGCACCCTCAGAGCCGTCAACAACGAACGATCGAGCGGCGTGAGCGTCCCATCGGCAGAGGGTTGCACTTGCGAAGCTTCTGGCTGTCCGACCTGGAGGGCCCGGCTCAGACGCGAAGCGACACTGGATCACGCCCGCCGGGGGCAGGGCCCGGTCACGCCTGGCGGAGCGTGGCCCGCTGTCCGCATGGGCGTTTACTCAGAGGCCAATCGATCCACAGACGGTGGAACGGGCGCCATCCCGCGCTTCAGGAGGGCCTTAGCGTCCCGGAGAGGCTCTCATTACGGGATCGGGACCCTGGGGCCGGCCCCGAGACAGCGGGCACGAGTTTTCGATAAACGCTCGCGCGGATCCGAGGCGTAGCTTTCGAGCATCAGGGCCGAGAGCGGCTCCTGATGTCCGATGGAGGTCCCCCTATGACGCATGAACCCCCCGTGTCGCCGATCGAGGGAGAGGGCGGATTCATATCGTTCGGGGGTTCGATACCGTCCCACGTTCAGGCGCAACAAGACACGCTGTATCGCCAGATGGCCCCAGCGCTCAAGAACGAGGCTTTCTGCTTGTACGGCCACCCTCTGATTAACCTCGACGAATTGATGCCACTCGCGGCCGGTCGAGCGTTTGCCAAGTGGAGCGAAGGTGCCACCGAGCGGGAGATGGCCGTTGCCCTGAATGAAGAGGTGATGAATTTGGTAGCCCATCGCCGAGCTTTCCTTCCGGATCCGACGACGGTGAAGCTCTGCTGGGAGAATCTTGCCGAGCTCTTGAAGCCTCAGGCCATCGAGGCCGAAAAAGACAAATCGATCACATGGAATGGTCGGTTGTCGATTTATGAATCCCTGCTCAGAGTGGACACTCTGCCAGGCCAGCGAAAGGCAGTGTTCCATACGCGCGTAGTCTTCGGCATCGAGGGAGGAGAGGCTGCGCGGCTGCTCGGCAAGAACCCTTCGACTATGCGTACCACTCTTTTTGTGACCCGTAAAGCCTTGCGTTGGGCTGGCGTGGACGTGGACAACCTCGTGTCCGAGTTCTTCCCGTCGTGCATGCGAAAGGACAAGGAATGAATTATGTCGGCGCGGGCGGGCTGCCCTCCGATCCCGCATCCTCCGAGGCTCGACAGCTTGCCATGGTGCGCGAAGAGACGGTGCGCCTTCGTGCGCTTGGTAAACCACTACCTCCGCTGCGCGACTACACGCCTTCCCGAACCTATGCGGATTGGCTGGTCAATCAAGAACGGATTAGCCGGGAGCGCGCCCTCGCAAATAGGCGGTTGGTAATCCGCTGTCTGCTTGAATCCGCGTTCTGGCTAACAGGCATCACTTTGACCTTGCGGCTCTTCCGAAACGAGGATTTCGTGACCGCCGTATCTGTTGACTTAATGGGACTTGTGTTCCTGATCCGACAGCGAGTTATCGCGCTGATTGGCAGTCCACGTCCACCCAGAAAGGATCGGCCACTCGAAGAGAGTCAATCCGCACCGCAATTTCATCCGCAGGAGCGTCTCGCTAATAAGTAGTGAGCGCTCGGCTGCCCGTCGCGACCCCGACAAGCACCCTGTGCGACGGGCGGCCATATGACATCCTTAATGGGAGTAGGCGCTATGACCCACAATGGAGCGTCCGCGCAACCACAGTCGGCCCCTGGACCCAGTCTTCAGCCTCACGGCGCGCCCTCCTCTTGCGGCTGCACAGCACGGTGCACAGCGTGTGAGAAACGCGCTTACTACTGGCAGCTGGCAGGCCGCATTATTTGGAGAGCATTCAGCATTGCATTCCTCTTCGAATCGGTGATCTTCTTCGTGCTGGCCCTCATTGCCGCAGTTGGGCATGAATATCCGCGCGCTGGCGCTTGCACTGGGTGTGGCATCCTGTCCGCAAGCATCCTGGCGGCAGGGACAGCGCTTGTGAGGAAAACGCGGTAGTCAGGCAGAACTACGCATCGATCAACCGGAAACTTTGCATTCGAAGACGATTCCAGGACCCGCATGGGTCAGTCGAGCGCTGTCCGGCTGGCTACGGCAGCACGTCTCGGTCACGCAGTCCATGAGCTTCCACAGACCGATCACTAGTGTGGCGACCGCTTCGCCTACCGGGGGGGGGAACTGGAGGTTGCGGGGCGTAGCCACACGGCCTGTCTCATAGCGGTACGTTCTCGAGCCCGATGGATCCAGCCCAGGAATGTTCCTGGGCTGGATCCATCGCAGAGCAGTTGGAGAAGGGAGCCTGGTGGTCGGCCCGAGCCCACGCGGAACCTACTTACGAGTCGCCGAAGCGCTACGGCAGCGACTTGGTGACAGCGGGGCCCAACAAGTGCTGCCGTCCGAGGCCACCCTGATGCACGAATACGGTGTCTCCAGGACTACGGTCCGTCGCGCTCTCCAGACCCTCGCGGCCGAGGGCCTGCTCGGGTCCCGTCCGGGTATCGGGTGGCAGTCAGTCGCGGGCCCAGCCACCGTGGGTTCAGAATCCAAACCCACTGCCAGGCGAAACAGCTGGGTGGGGAGATTCGGCCTCCATCAGGTTTGGGTCGTGCCTGGTCCGGAACGGCTGGTCAGGCCTGGGACAGCGGTGGGACAAGGCGGTGTGTACGCCGCATCGCGGGCTGCGCGGCGGGCAACGATCGGCTTCATGCGGAAAGGCCTCCGAACCGCGCTTTGCGCAGGGCGGAGGCCTTTCGCCCGCTCCTAGAAGAATCCCAGCTTCTTCGGCGAGTACGACACGAGGAGGTTCTTCGTCTGCTGGTAGTGGTCCAGCATCATCCGGTGTCCCTCCCGCCCTATGCCCGACTGTTTGTAGCCGCCGAAGGCGGCGTGGGCTGGGTAGGTGTGGTAGCAGTTGGTCCAGACGCGGCCGGCTTGGATGGTGCGGCCGGCGCGGTAGGCGGTGGTGCCGTTGCGGGTCCAGACGCCGGCGCCGAGGCCGTAGAGGGTGTCGTTGGCGAGGGACATGGCGTCGTCGAAGTCGGTGAAGGACGTGACGGCGACGACCGGTCCGAAGATCTCTTCCTGGAAGACGCGCATGCGGTTGTGGCCCTCGAGGATGGTGGGCTGGACGTAGTAGCCGCCCGCGAGTTCGCCGCCCAGGTCGGCTCGGGAGCCGCCGGTGAGGATGCGAGCGCCTTCCTGCTTGCCGATGTCGAGGTAGGAGAGGATCTTCTCGAGCTGGTCGTTGGAGGCCTGGGCGCCGATCATGGTGTCGGTGTCCAGGGGGTGGCCCGGGATGATCGCCTCGGTGCGGGCCTTGGCCGCTTCCAGGAACGTGGCGTAGTGGCCGCGTTGGATGAGGGCGCGGGAGGGGCAGGTGCAGACCTCGCCCTGGTTGAGGGCGAACATCGTGAAGCCTTCGAGGGCCTTGTCGAGGAAGTCGTCGTCCGCGGCGGAGACGTCGTCGAAGAAGATGTTCGGGCTCTTGCCGCCCAGTTCGAGGGTGACCGGCTTCAGGTTCTCCGAGGCGTACTGCATGATCAGGCGGCCTGTCGTGGTTTCGCCGGTGAAGGCGATCTTGGCCACGCGGGGGCTGGAGGCCAACGGCTTGCCCGCTTCCACGCCGAAGCCGTTGACGATGTTGACCACCCCCGGCGGGAGCAGGTCCGCCACCAGGTCCAGCCAGACGTGGATCGAGGCCGGGGTCTGCTCCGCCGGCTTGAGGACGACCGCGTTGCCCGCCGCCAGCGCCGGGGCCAGCTTCCAGGCCGCCATCAGGAGGGGGAAGTTCCAGGGGATGATCTGGGCGACCACGCCCAGCGGCTCGTGGAAGTGGTAGGCGACGGAGTCCTCGTCGAGTTCGGAGAGGCTGCCCTCCTGGGCCCGTATCGCGCCCGCGAAGTAGCGGAAGTGGTCGATCGCGAGGGGGATGTCGGCTGCCAGGGCTTCCCGGACCGGTTTGCCGTTGTCCCAGGTCTCCGCGACGGCCAGGAGTTCGAGGTTCCGCTCCATGCGGTCCGCTATGCGGTTGAGGACGAGTGCGCGTTCCGCGGGGGAGGTGCGGCCCCACGCCGGGGCCGCGGCGTGGGCGGCGTCCAGGGCGCGTTCGACGTCCTCGGCCGTGCCCCGCGCGATCTCCGTGAACGGGCGGCCGTCGACCGGGGACGGGTTCTCGAAGTACCCGCCCTGCTTGGGCGGTACGTACTCGCCGCCGATCCAGTGGTCGTACCGCGGGCGGTACGTGACGATCGCGTCCGGGGAGCCTGGGGTGGCGTAGCGGGTCATGGCGGCCCTTCGGGTGGGTGGGGTTCGGTCGTGCGTTCGGGGGTCGTTCGGTGCGCGCGTCACGCGACGCTAGTCCCCGCCACGTTGCGCGAACGTTGCCCGTAGCCGTCCCGTCCGCGCCGCCACCCGGCCCCGGTGCCTCGCGTCCTCGGGGAGCGCGGCGAGCAGGCGCTCCCACACCTCCAGGTCCTCCTCGCCCCACGGGCTGTCCGCCCAGAGCTGGAGCGCCCCCGCGTCGTCGCCTCCCAGCACCGCCCTGCGCAGCCGGTCCTCCAGGAGCCGGCGCATCCGGCGTATCCCCGGCGCTTCGGACTGGGGGAGCAGCGGGCCGGCGTAGGTCCGCAGCGCGCCGCACAGGTCGCCTGCCGCGAGTTCGCGTTCCACGTCCGCCGCGTCCGTCTCGACGGGGACGCTCAGCCGGTACGGGCGCGAGTGCAGCAACCCGCCCACCAGCCGTCGCAGCCGGGAGAGTTCCGCCCGGAGGGTCACCGGCGGCACCGGGCGTTCCCCGTAGAGGGAGAGGGAGAGCTGGTCGCCCGTCAGGCCCGCCGGGTTGGCGGCCAGCAACGCCAGGATCTCGCTGTGGCGTCTGCTCAGGCGTAATCGGTGGCCGTCCGCCGTCGTCAGGAGTGCCTCGTCCCTGCCCAGGGCGGACAGTGTGGGCTGGCCCGCGGTGGGGCCGGTCGTCAGGTGTGCCTCGGCCGCGCGGGCCGTCGCCTGGACCAGGGCCAGGCTGTGCGGGCCGGCCAGGTGGTCGCCGCCGGTGATGTCCACCGCGCCCAGCAGCCGTCCGGTGACCGGGTCGTGGATGGGGGCCGCGGCACACGTCCACGGCTGGACCAGGCGGTTGTAGTGCTCGGTGGCGAAGATCTGCACGGCGTGGTCCAGGGCGAGGGCCGTGCCCGGGGCGTTGGTGCCGGCGTGCCGCTCGTCCCAGCGGGCGCCCGGGACGAAGTTCATCCGCTCGGCGCCCCTCCGCACCCCCGCGTGCCCCTCCACCCACAGCATCCGGCCCGCCGCGTCGCAGACCGCGAGGAGGTGGGCGCCGTCGTCCGCGATGGTGCCGAGCAGTTCGCGCAGGAGCGGCATCACCCGCGCCAGAGGGTGCGCGCGCCGGTAGCGGTCCAGTTCGTCGTCGGTCAGCTCAACCGGAGCCATGAACTCCGGACCGGGCAGCACGGCCGCCGACCGCCGCCACGAATCCGCGACGACCGCGCGGACCCGGGGGCTCACCACCCCCTCCGAGACGAACGCCGAGTGCGCGCCGCTCATCGTCCGGCTCCGCTCCGCGGGGTCGGCGCCGGACGCCATCGCCAGCCAGGGGTTGACCACGTGGACCCTCCCGGAGGTCGGCCGCCTCCGTGACCATACCGCCGGGCGGTGGCTTGTCGAACGCCGGACGAACCGGAGGAAGCGGTGGGCAGGGCTGCCGTCGTCGGTCGGTGGGTAGGACACGGACAGCGGAGAGTTGCGGTGGACACGTCACAGCGGTGACGCTGCTGCCACCTGTCACGACCTCCGCACGCACATCAGAGACTCCCGAAACGGAAACACAGTGAACCGTAAGGTACTTCTCGACATAGCCGAGCGAACCCTCGCCGCCTACGTGACCACCTTCCTCGGCATCATCATCGCCGACGGGTTCGACCTCACCAGCATCTCCGCGCTCAAGGCCGCGGCCGTCGCCGCGCTCCCCGCCGCGCTCTCCGTGATCAAGGGCGCGATCGGCAGCCGTTTCGGGGACAAGAACAGCGCCGCCTGGCTGCCCGAGCGTGACAAGGCGGGTGGTGGGGCGGCTGCCGGTCCTGCCGGCGGCCGGTAGCGCTCCTCGCCGCGCCCCTGCGGAAGCCGGCATTTCACACGGGGTGTGCGCGGCGCACCCGCGCCCACCCCCTCGCACACGCTCCCGCCCGGGCCGCCCGCGCGGTTGACTCGATAACGCGAGTCCCACTGGCGCGACGGGACCGGTGCCGCCGGTCATTCCCCCCGAGCCTGGCGGCCCGCCGCCCCGTACCGCCGGGCGGACGGTACGGGGCGGAGCCGTGCGCCCGGGCGGGGGGTCGTACGGGCGTCAGCGCGCCCCCCGCTATCGGCCCGCGCCGGGCGGGTGCAACGATGTCTCCGTCATGAGAGCAGGGCAGCAGCAGACCGGACAGGTCCCGCGCGCGCTGCGAGCCGGTGTGTTCGCAGCGGTCTGTGTGCTGCTCGCGGCCCTGGGCCACGCCGTGATGTCCGGCACCACCGTCCCGTGGTGGGCGATAGCCGTCGCCTTCACGACGACGGGCGGCTGCGCCTGGTTCCTGGCCGGTCGCGAACGCGGCCCCCTGCTGATCACGCTCGCCACGGTGGGCGCGCAGACCGGGCTGCACTCCTTCTTCACCGTCGCCCAGAGCGTTGCCGCTCGCGCGGTGGACGCGGGGATGTCCGCGTCCTCGGCCGTGTCGTCGGCCGCGTCTTCGGGCGCGTCCGATGTCGTCTGTGGTGGGTTCGCCGGTTCCGCGTCCATGTCCATGCCCATGGACCATGGGGGCATGCCGCCCATGAGCCATGGCATGGGCGGCATGGGTGGCATGCACGCCGGCCACGGTGCCCTCGGCATGTGGTCCGCCCACGTGCTCGTCGCCCTCATCTGCGGCGTCTGGCTCGCCGGCGGCGAACAGGCCGCCTTCCGGCTCGGCCGGACCATCGCCGCGCGGCTGCGCGGCCCGCTCGTCCTCCTCTTCCACGACGTACCGGCGCGGCCCCGGCCGCCCCGCGTGCGGGCCGGTTTCGGCCGCGCCGCGCAGCGGCTGCGCCAGCTGCTCTACGCCCACGTCCTCGCCACGCGCGGTCCGCCCGGACCCGTCGTCGCCGTCGCCTGAGCCCCTTCCGGGCCCGCGACCGCGACCCACCGGGCCGAATCACCTCACCGGGCCCCGCCGCCGTCCGCGGGCCACGCCTCGCCGTACGGCCGGGCGCCCGGATTCCAGGAAGGACCCAGGGCGATGACCCCTGCCCTCACACCGGCGGTCCGCTCGTGCGGGACGCTGCCGTCCGGGACACACCCGGCCGAGACGCATCCGTATGGGACGACCCCGTACGGGACGCTCCCGTCACACGAGCCCCAGGCGCGCCGTGAGCGCCTTGAGCCGGTGCACCCGTTCCTCCCAGTCGCGGCACGCGGCACAGCCCCGAAGGTGCGCGTCGAGCGCCGCGCCGGACACCTCCGGCGGCAGTTCCTCGCCGTCGGCGCGGGCGGATATGGCGGTACGGACGTCAACGCAGTGCACCCCGCCATCGTCCCCGGCACCGGGCCGGCCGCGACCACCGGGGGCCGCCGTGCGTGACGACGAGACCGTGACCGCCTGGGCGCTGGCCGCGCGCGGCGGCGACGCCGACGCGGTGGAACGATTCATCCGCGCCACTCAGACCGACGTCCGCCGGTACGTGGCGCGGCTCAGCAACGACCCGCAGGGCGCCGACGACCTCGTACAGGAGACGTTCCTGCGCGCCCTGCGCTCGCTGCCGCGCTTCGAGGGCCGCTCGTCGGCCCGCACCTGGCTGCTGTCCATCGCCCGCCGCACCGTCGTGGACCGGCTCCGCTTCCAGGCGGCGCGGCCCCGGCTGTCGGACACGGACGACTGGCAGTCGGCGGCCGAGCGCACCCAGTCCCCGGCGCTGCCCGGCTTCGACGAGGGCGTCGCCCTCTCGCAGCTCCTCGACCGGCTGCCGTACGAGCGCCGCGAGGCGTTCGTCCTGACGCAGCTGCTCGGCCTGCCGTACGCGGAGGCCGCGGTCGTCGCGGGCTGCCCGGTCGGTACGGTCCGCTCGCGGGTGGCGCGGGCGCGCGAGGCGCTCATCGTGCAGTTGGACGCGGCCGAGCGGGGGGCGTCGGCGGTACGGGTGCCGGCGCTCGCCGGGTGATTGCTCGCCGGATGACCGGCTGACGAAGTGAGGGGCTGTGGCGCCGGCAGGCACCACAGCCCCTCACTCGTCCCGGTTCGGGTCAGTGCTGTGTGAGCGGTCGGTTGCCGGGGCGGACCACCACCGCGTCCACCCGTACGACGCCGCTCTTCCGGAACCGGAACACGAACGGGAGCCGCTCGCCGAGGCGCACCAGGGGCGGCCGGTAGACCATGACGTCCAGCTCGTGCGGGGACATCTCCACCGTGCCGCGGGCGGGGACGGTCGTGGACGCGATCATCTTCATCTTGCCCGCGCCGTTCTTGACGACCGTACGGCTCAGCATCGCGCCGCCCGCTGTGGGAACGTCGACGCCGATGAGCTCGTCGTCCGCGTCGCCGGTGTTGCGCAGGCGGAACATCGCCGCCGTGCTCTCGATGCCGAAGGGCTGGAAGACCCGGCCCTCGTCCACCGTCACGGAGGCGGGGCGGCCCGCCGCGCCGGACGCCGTCCAGGCGGTCAGCCCGCCCAGGGCCACGGCGCAGGCCGCGACCGGGACGAGGGCCGCCCGTGCGGTGCGCAGGAGGGAGTCCTTCGTGTCGTTCATCGCAGCGTCCTCCGCTTGTTCGCAGTGGTGGGCGCGGTGCGCGGCTGCCAGCCGCGCAGCCGCAGGCTGTTGCCCACGACCAGCAGCGAGCTGGCGGACATCGCCGCCGCCGCGACCATCGGGCTGAGCAGTCCGACCGCGGCGAGCGGCACGGTGACCATGTTGTAGCCGAAGGCCCAGAGGAGGTTGGACCGCACGGTCACGGAGGTGCGGCGGGCCAGCCGGACGGCGTCGGCCAGCGCGCCCATGTCCTCGCGGACGAGCGTCACGTCGGCCGCCCCGATGGCGGCGTCCGTGCCGCCGCCCATGGCGATGCCGAGGTCGGCGCCGGCCAGGGCGGCGGTGTCGTTGACCCCGTCGCCGATGACCGCGACCCGGTGGCCCCGCTCGCGGAGCGTGCGGACGAGCTCCGCCTTGTCCTCGGGGGTGGCCCGGGCGTGGACCTCGGTGATGCCCAGCTCGTCGGCCACGGCGTGGGCCGCCGCCGCGCCGTCGCCGGTGGCCAGCACGGGGCGCAGGCCGAGGCGCTTGAGGTGGTCGACGGCGCGGTAGCTGCCGGCGCGGACGGTGTCGCCGAGGGCGATCACGGCTCGGGGCTCGCCGTCGACGCGGGCCAGGACGGCGGTTCGGCCGGTTCGCTCGGCGCGGGACAGGGCGTCGGCCAGGGGGGCGGGGAGTTCCGGTCGGCCGGGTCGGTCCTTCCCGTCCGGGCGCGTCACCTCCACCACGTGGCCCTCCACCAGCGCCCGTACGCCCACGCCCGCCGTCGCCGTGAAGTCCGTCGCCGGCGGCAAGGGCGCGTCCTGCGGCGTCGCCTCGCGCCCGTGAGCGTGGATCGCGCGTCCCACCGGGTGCTCCGAACCCGACTCCGCCGCCGCCACCAGGCGCAGCGCCTCCGCGTCGCCCGTGACCTCCGTGACCGTCATCGAACCGGTCGTCAGCGTGCCCGTCTTGTCGAGGACCACCGTGTCCACCCGGCGCAGGCCCTCCAGGGCCTGCGGGCCGCTGACCAGGATGCCCAGGCCCGCGCCCCGGCCCGTGGCGGCCAGCAGGGCGGTGGGGGTGGCGAGGCCCAGGGCGCAGGGGCAGGCCACCACGAGCACCGCGACCGCCGCCGTGACCGCCGCCTGGGGGGCGGCGCCCGCGCCCAGCCAGAAGCCGAGGACCGTGACGGCCACGGCCAGCACCGCCGGGACGAAGACGCCCGCGACCGCGTCCGCGACGCGCTGCACCCGGGCCTTGCCCGCCTGCGCCTCCTCCACCAGCCGGGCGATCCGGGCCAGCTGGGTGTCCGCGCCGACGGCCTCGGCCCGTACCTCCAGCAGCCCACCGGAGTTGACCGCGCCGCCCACGACGGCCGTGCCGGGAGCGGCCTCGACGGGCGCGCTCTCGCCCGTCACCAGCGACAGGTCCAGCGCCGAGCCGCCCGCGACCACCACGCCGTCGGTGGCGACGCGCTCCCCGGGACGTACGACGAACACGTCGCCCACCCGCAAGCGCGCGATGGGAACGCGCCGTTCCGTGCCGTCCGCGTCCCGGACGACCGCGTCCTTCGCCGCGAGCGACGCCAGCGCGCGCAGCGCCGAGCCCGTGCCGCGCCGGGCCCGGGCCTCCAGCAGCCGGCCCGTCAGCACGAACAGCGGTACGCCGACCACCGCTTCCAGATAGACGTCCGCCGTACCCCCCGTCATCGAGGGCACCAGCGTGAACGGCATCCGCATCCCGGGCCGCCCGGCGCCGCCGAGGAAGAGCGCGTACGCGGACCAGCCATAGGAGGCCAGGACGCCGAGCGAGACCAGGGTGTCCATGGTGGCCGCCGCGTGCCGCAGCCCGCGCAGCGCCCGCTCGTGGAACGGCCAGGAGCCCCACACCGCGACCGGCGAGGCCAGGACGAAGCACAGCCACTGCCAGTTGTCGAACTGGAGGGCGGGAACCATGGAGAGCACCAGGACCGGCACCGACAGCAGGGCGGTGACGATGAGACGGGTGACGGCGGGTCCGTCCGTCCGGCCGGTCTCCTCCGTGGCCTCGGCGTCCGTCGCCGTCGCCGGCTTCTCCGGTTCCGGCAGCGCGGCCGTGAATCCCGCGCCCTCCACCACCGCGATCAGCTCCGCCACCGGCACGGCGGCGGGGTGGCTGACGCGCGCCCGGCACGTCGCCAGGTTGACGGTGGCGCTCACGCCCTCCAGCCGGCCGAGCTTCTTCTCGATGCGCGCCACGCACGCGGCGCAGGTCATCCCGCCGATGATCAGCTCGGTGACGACAGTGGCGACGGTGTCGGCGGTGGCGCCCGTCACGCCGTTCGCGTCCGTGCTCGTCGACGTACTCATCAGTGGCCCATCCCGGGCATGCCGCCCATGTTCCCGTCGTCGCCGCCGCTTCCGCCATCCGAACCCGTGGTCGCGCCGCCGACGCGGTGGAGGCCCGGCGCGACGGGACCGGCGGCCGAACCGGCCGCGTAGGAGACGCCGAAGAGAACGGCCAGCAGCAGGACGAAGCCTGCCAAGGTGGCATAGGGGAGGGGACGTGCCAGACGTGCGGTCATCGCCGCATCGTGGCACGGCGCGAGCCCGTCTCCCGGCGCTTCGGCCACTTCCCGGCGCGTGAGGATTGTCCCTTTCCCGGCCGGGAACCAGAGCGCCCCCGCGCCCGACTACCCGGAGATCGAGGGCCCCTCCCCGGACCCGGCGCGACCCTCGCCGAAATGGCCGGGAACTCACCCCCGGAAGCGTACGACTCCTCAAGGGTCCATCACTTCGCGAGGAGACTCCCACCGTGCCGCTGCCCGACCCCGTGCCCCTCTACGGCCCCGAGTACAAGCGCGATCCGTACCCGCTGTACGCACGGATGCGCGAGGCCGGCCCCATCCACCGGGTGCTCTTCCCCAGCGGGGTCACCGCCTGGCTGGTCACCGGGCACGCCGCCGCGCAGCGGACCCTCGCCGATCCCCGGCTGGGCAAGAACCACGAGCTCGGCAACGACCGCTGGCGCGCCCGCGCCTCGATCATGCCCGAGCCCCAGCACTCCCAGCTGCAGGTCCACCTCCTCCACCAGGACGCGCCGAAGCACACCGCCATGCGCCGTCTGATCACCGATGCTTTCGCGCCACGGCGCGTGGAGGCGCTGCGGCCGCGGTTCCAGGAGATGGCCGACGCTCTCGTCGACGCGATGCCCACCGAAGGGCCGGACGGCATCGACCTCGTGCGGTGCTTCGCCGCCCGTTTCCCCTTCCAGGTCCTCGCCGAGGTCATCGGCCTGCCCCCGCACCTCGCCGCCCGCTTCCGCCGCGAGTGGGGCAAGGTCGTCGCGCCTGTCGGCCCCGCGGACCCCGGCCGCCCCGCCTACGAGGCGCTGCTGCGCGGCCTCCAGGAGTACATCGCCGAGGTCGTCGCCGACCGGCGCATGCACCCCGGGGACGGTCTGCTCTCCCGGCTCGTCAGCGCCCGGGACGAGGGCGAGCTCAGCCCGGAGGAGCTCGACTCCATGATCTTCCAGCTGCTCGTGGCCGGTCAGGAACCGGTCACCAACCAGATCACCACCGCGCTCGTGGCCCTGACGCGCCACCCCGAGGCTCTGGAGCGGCTGCGCGCCGAACCCGCGCTCATGCCCCGCGCCGTCGAGGAACTCCTCCGCCTCGACAGCGCCTTCGAGCTCACCACCTGGCGCTTCCTTGCCGAGGACGCCGAGCTGCACGGCACGCGCGTCCCCGCCGGCGACTCCGTGATCGTCTCCCTCTGCGCCGCCAACCGCGACCCCGAGCGCTTCCCCGACCCCGACGTCCTCGACCTCGACCGGGCCCAGGGCCCGCATCTGGCCTTCGGCCACGGCACCCACTTCTGCCCGGGCGCCGCGCTGGCCCGTATCGAACTCCAGGTCGCCCTCGGCACGCTGATCGCCCGGCTGCCCGGGCTGCGGCTCGCCGTGCCCGACGACGAGCTCGAATGGATCCCCGCCGTCCTCGGCCGGGGCACGGCCACGCTGCCCGTCGCCTTCGACACGACCGGCGCGACCGGCGCGCCCACCCCCGCATGCCCCCGCGACCTGAAGTGGCCCCGCACGTGATACCCGCCATGACCGCCATGACCGCCACGGCCCGCGCGGCCGCCACCTCCCCCGAAGCCCGGATCCTCCGGCTGCTCCTGCCCTTCCACCGCACCACCGGGGCGTCCTCCCCGGACCCCGCCGACCACCCCGAACAGCTCGCCCAGATACGCGAGTTCACCGACGTGAACGAGCCGGTGGTCCTCACGCTCCCCGGCTTCCCCTGCAAGTCGCCCAATCCGGCCAAGGTCCTCGGCCATCTGCCCGACGAGGGCGAGCGGCTCTCCCTGGCCTTCCTCGACCGGCTCTGCGACCGCATCGGCGAGATATACGCCCCTGGCGCGCGCCTGGTCATCTGCTCGGACGGGCACATCTTCGGCGACCTCATCCACGTGCCCGACGAGCACATCGACGCCTACGGCGACGAACTGCGCGCCCTCATCGAACGGGAGGGCCTCACCCACCTCGACACCTTCGACCTGCGGCAGGTCCACGGCGATCTGCCGCACGACGAGAAGCGCCGCCTCGTCGTCGACGCGTATGCGCCGCCGCTCGAATCGCTGCGCGCCCTGACGCGTGCCGACTTGGAGACGGCCCGGCTCTACCGGGGCATCACCCGGTTCCTGGTGGAGGACACGGCGGACTTCGAGGGCAGCCGGTCGGCGCTGCAGCGGGAGTGCCGCGCCCGGGCGTACGGGGTGATCGCCCGCAGCCGGGCGTGGGGCGATCTCATCGCCGATCACTTCCCCCGGTCCGTGCGGCTGTCCATTCATCCGCAGCGGCCCGGCTCCGCCAAGTTCGGGATCCGGCTGCTGGACACGGACGACGCGTGGGCCACGCCCTGGCACACGGCGGTGCTGCGGACGCCCGACGGCGCGGCGCGGCTGGTGCGGCGGGAGGAGGCCGAGCGGGTGGGACGGCTCGTCCTGCGGGACGGTCGGCCCAGCCACTACGTGGCCGGTTCTCGGCCGTGTGGGTGAAGGGGCGAGCAACCCCTTGGGGGTGTGGAGAGTCTCAACCGGCACCATGCCACTCGCGACTTCCACGGAGGACACAGTGAAGCGTGCTGTACGTACCCGCGTCGCGGCGGCCGCGCTGCTCGCCGCCGCCACGAGCGTCACCGCGGTGGTGGCGGGCACCGGGACGGCCGTCGCCGCCCCGGCCCCCGCCCCCACGTACAACCACGAGTGCGGCGCCGGATACAAGCAGGTCAATCAGCTCCCCATCCCGGACCGGGGGACGGTCTTCCTGGCCTACAACGCCGCCACCGGCAAGAACTGCGTGGTCACCAAGCGGAACGCCTCGACCGGCTCGCCGCTGTGGGTGGGCTCCTGGATCCAGCGCAACGCGGAACTGAAGTCGAAGCAGGAACAGTACGGCTTCTTCACGTCGTACTCGGGGCCGGTCCACCTGGACGCCAAGGGCAAGTGCGTCGACTGGGGCGGCGAGATCGACGGCTATGTCGTGGCCCGCTACAAGACGAACTGCGGCACCCTGGCCCCCACCGGGCAGCAGAACCGCTGACGCGACGAAGAGGCCGCCGGCCGGGTATCCCGGCCGACGGCCTCAAGCTGCCTCGTGGGGGTGTCCCCTACCTGAACAGGCGGTCCGCGCTCGTGGCCATGCGGTGGGTGCCGCTGTGACGGTTGACCCAGTCGCGGATGAGGTTGACGGCGTTGGCGCACTTCCAGTTGTCGTCGTACTCGCGCACGCCGGTGAAGGCGCCGTAGCCCGCGATGATCCCGTCCACCCGCGCGTCGCCCAGGAGCTTGTCGACGTACCAGGGGTCGTTGTAGGTGGTCGTCCAGGACAGCGTGGCCGCGAGCCGGCCGGCGGCACGGTCACCCGCGCCCTTCTTCAGCTCGGCGCACGTGTTGTACGTGGCCTCCGTGCAGTTGCCGAAGCCCTTGGTGATGTCGCTGTCGCCGTAGTCCATCGCCCGGTGACCGGCCGGGAACCCCGAACCGGACCGGTTGAAGGCACCCTGGGCCTGGTCACGGGTCCCCGTCGTCGTGATGCCCTCCAGACGGCCCAGCTTGCCCTCCAGGCTCTTCCAGCCCCTGCCGCCGACGTCCGGGGTGCTGCCGCCGTGGTACTCGTAGAAACCGTAGAGGACCTGGATCCCGGCAGCCGTCAGCCGCTGCGCCTTGTCCCGCAGCCCGGCCACACTGCACCCGCGGTTCTGCGCCTCTCCGCAGTAGTTCGGGTCCTTGATGTCCAGCCACACCAGCGCCAGCCTGCGCCCCGCGTTCGCGTGGGAGATGATGCGGTCCATCATGCTGTCGAAGCTGGGGCCCCGCCGGTTGTCACCGGCCGAGGAACAGTCGTGATAGGCACGCCATTCGTTCGGGTTCCACCAGGCGCACACGTCGATCTCGATGGCGTTGGCGCCGTGCTTGAGCGCGGCGTCCACGCCGTCCAGGGTGTCGACCCGGTGCGCGATGGCGTAGATCGCGTGCCGCTGATCGGCCGCTGCCGCCGGGGCCGTGCCGAGCCCCGTCGTGCCGACGACGATCCCGCACAGCACCGCCAGCAGCGCCAGTAACTTCCTCGGGCCGGCACGGTGTCGAAGGTGAGTGGTCAAGAAACGTAACCCTTCATGTCGGTCATGACGGTGTCATGTCGGTGTCCCGACGGACGCTCCGAGCCTGCCCGTGTCCCGGCCGTGTCCGCCAGGGCATTCCAGCCGTTTCGGGACGCCGGAACACGGAAGCGGACGGTGACCAGGGTGGACGCGAGCCGTCTGGAACGCGGGAACGGGACGCGGGAACAGGAGGGGACGCCTGGTACGCGAGGGGCCCTTGACGCGGGCCCGCCGATGGTGAAGGGATCGTTCCTGCGGTTGTTCGTGCCCGTACCCCGATCGCTCCACGAGGGAGACCACGATGCGATTACCGTTACCACCGCGGCGGTTCACCGCCGTCCTCACCTCCGCGCTGCTGACCGCGGGACTGCTGGTCGGCGCGGGTGCCGCCCCCGGGCCGGGTGGCTCCACGGCGCGGGCGGACGACCGGCGGGCGAGCCCGGCGTCCGACGGCGGCCTGCCGTTCACCACCTACAACATGCAGGGCTCCGACCACGGGCTCCGCTGGAACGGCGAGGTCGGGCCGCTGACGACGCACCACCCGGTCGTCGTCCTCCAGGAGGTCGGCAACGGACCGCCCCCCGAGCCGAGCCACGCCCGGGACACCGGTGAGTCGATCCCCATCCGCCACCCGTTCCCGGCGGGCCTGCCGGACCATGTGAGCCACACGCGGTGGGATTACGAACACCAGCGCCGCCACGTGTACTTCCTCCAGACCGACCCGCAGCGCGACAGCACCACGGGACGGGACCGCTGGCAGGGCGGCCGGGTCAACCTGGCGGTGGTCACCCACATCCCGGCGGCCGAGGTCCGCGTCATCGAGAACCCCCTGTACAACCGGAACGAGCCCCGCAACGAGTACCGCTACCGCCGCGCCCTCGGCGTCCGGATCGGCAACACCGTCTACTACAACATCCACGCGCGCGGCACGGACGTCCCCTACCTGCTCACGGCGATCCGCAACGCCGCCCGGCCCGGGGAGAACTGGGTCATGGCCGGCGACTTCAACCTCAACATCGGCAACCGCACCGACCGGCAGGCCAGGGAGCGGAGCCTGCGCCTGCGGGCCGACGAACAGCTGGCCCGGCCGCACCGCCCCACCCACCAGCGGGGCGGCGAACTCGACTACGCGATCACGCGTGGCACCCGCCGGTACAACGCGGACATTCCCGCGGCACGCGGCGCGGACCACTACCCCGTCCAGTTCGAACCGGCTCCGACCCCCGTACCGGCCGCGCCCGACCACCCGTTGCACAACTTCTCCGTGGCCCTCCAGAACGAGCGGACCGGATTGGTCCTGGACGCCCCGAACACCGCCGGGAACCGGGTGACCACCAGCCTGGACCGGTACGACCTCCGGCAGCGGTTCCGTGCGGGCACCGTGCGCGGGCACTGGTACCGCTTCGCCGCCGGCGGCAGCCCCACGGCCGCGTCCGGCGCCCAGGGCGCCGTCGCAGGCCGTGCCGCCGCCGCCCCGCTGTGCCCCGGCCTCAACCCGTTCTTCCCGCTGTCCGTCATCATGCTGTCGTGCGACTCGCCCCTCGCCCAGTGGCACCCCGACGACCCGGGTGCCCCTGGCGGTCCGCTGCGCTGGCACAACTCGGTCCATCCGGATCTGTGTCTGACCGGCGCGGGCAACGAAGAGCCGGTCGGCGCCCTCGCGTGCAACGACAGCCCCGCCCAGCTGTGGTGGGACAACTCCCGCGCGGTGGACGCGCGGGCATGGGAGCCCGGTGACAAGCTGGTCCGGCTGCGCGCGTGGAACGGCCTCTACCTGGACACCTTCGGCCGGTCCGACCGCGACGGCACCGCGCTGAGCGCCAGCCGCGCAGACAAGGCCAACACCCAGCGCTGGGACATCCAGTACGCGGGCCGGGGCGACAACCTCGTCCGGCTCAAGGGGCTCGGCGCCGGCGGACAGTGCGTCGACCTCCTGGACCCCCACCAGCCCGGGGCCGGTGAGCGCACCGTGGTGCACAACTGCGCCGACCGCGGCGCCAGGGAGGACGGCGCGGGCCACCGCTGGCAGGTGGAGACGTACGGCGACGGCACCCTCCGCTTCCGCAACGACAGGGCGCACCTGTGCCTGGTGCCGCCGGCGCGGGAAACGGCCTATGTGACGATCGAGAAGTGCGGCGACGACGCCCGTCAGCGCTGGACGGTCGTGCCGTGACCTGATTCCTCGGCCCCGTCGGGCCGACCGGGCCCGGGCCGACCACCGCGCGTCGGCCCGGGCCCGGTCCTCGTCACCCGGACTTCGTCAGACGGCCGTCGTCAGATCCGCCCCCGCCGGCGCCCTGTGGTCGAACGCGATCAGCGGGTCACCCGTCAGCGGGTGTTCCACCACCGCCGCCCGCACCCCGAACACCTCCGCCAGCAACTCCGCCGTGAGGACCTCGCGGGGCGGGCCCGAGGCGACGACCGCGCCGTCGTGGAGGACGTGGAGGCGGTCGCAGACGGAGGCGGCCGCGTTGAGGTCGTGGAGGGCGAGGAGGGTGGTGCGGCGCTGGGCGCGCAGCAGCGTCAGCAGCTCCACCTGGTGGCGGACGTCCAGGTGGTTGGTCGGCTCGTCCAGCACCAGCACCTCGGGGGACTGGGCCAGCGCGCGGGCCAGCAGGACCCGCTGGCGTTCGCCGCCGGAGAGCGCGGAGAAGCGGCGCCGCGCCGCGTGGGCCATGCCCACATGGGTCAGGGCCTCGCTCACCACGTCGCGGTCGGCGGCGTCCTCGCCCGCGAAGGCCCGCTTGTAGGGGGTGCGGCCCATGGCGACGACCTCGCGCACCGACAGCTCGAAGTCCGTGCCCCGCTCCTGCGGCAGCGCCGCCACCCGCCTGGCGCTCGCGACGGCGGACAGCTCCCGGATGTCCGCGTCCCCGACCAGCACCCGGCCCGCGTGCGGGCGCAGATGCCGGTAGACGGTGCGCAGCACGGTCGACTTGCCGCTGCCGTTGGGGCCCACGAGGCCCGCGATCTCGCCCTCGGCGGCGAGCAGGTCGACCCCGGAGACCACCGTCCGGCCGGACAGCCGGACCTCCAGGCCCTCGACGGAGATCCTCATGGCCGCTCCAGACGTCGGTCCAGCAGGTACAGCAGGGTCGGCGCGCCGATCAGGGAGGTGACCACGCCCACCGGCAGCTCCTGGTCGGGCAGGGCGGTACGGGCCACCAGGTCGACGACGGTGAGCAGGACGGCGCCGAACAGCGCGGCCACCGGCAGCAGCCGGCGGTGGTCGCCGCCCACCAGCATCCGGCAGGCGTGCGGGACCATCAGGCCCACGAAGCCGATCGCCCCGGACACCGACACCAGCACGCCCGTCAGCAGGCTCGTGGCCACGAACAGCTCGCGCCGCAGCCGGGTGACGTCGACGCCCAGGCTCGCGGCCGTCTCGTCGCCCATCAGCATCGCGTTGAGGGCCCGGGCCCGGGCCAGCAGCACGGCCGTGGCCGCCACGACGGCGGCGGCGGGCAGCGCGAGGGTCGCCCACTGGGCGCCGCCGAGGGAGCCCATCAGCCAGAACAGCGCGCCGTGGGTGCGCTGTTCGTCGCCCGCCTGGAGCACCAGGTAGTGGGTGAAGCCGGACAGGAACTGCCCGATGCCCACCCCCGCCAGCACCAGACGCAGCGGCCGGAAGCCGCCGCCGCGCCGGGCGAACGCCCACACCAGCGCGAACGAGGCGAGCGCCCCGGCGAACGCCGCCGAGGACAGCCCGATGCCCAGCGCCCCGCCCGCGCCCGCCCCCAGCACGATCGCCGAGACCGCGCCCAGCGAGGCGCCGCTGGAGATGCCCAGCAGGTACGGGTCCGCCAGCGGGTTGCGGACCAGGGCCTGGACGGCCGTGCCGACCAGGCCCAGGCCCGCGCCCACCACGGCCGCCAGCAGGGCGCGCGGCACCCGCAGCCGCCAGACGATCAGATCCTGGGTGCCGGGCGCGGGCTCCTGCCCGCTCACCCCGCGCACCACCGCCGACCACACCTGCTCCAGCGGCACCCGCGTCGAGCCGAGGCACACGGACGCGGCGAGCGCCGCGACCAGCAGGACGCCCAGGGCCGCGCAGGCCCACCCGGCGCCCACGGTACGGACGCCCGGCTCCCCCTCCTCCGCCGTCCCGGCGGCGGCGAGCGCCGTCATCTACTTGACCCGGTCCGGGTGGAGGGTGTGGGCGATCTCCCGCACGGTGTCCGCGCTGCGCACCCCGCCGATGGTGGTGCGCTCGGAGTTGATCCGCACGAAGTGCCCCTCCTGGACGGCCTTGAGGCCGGCGGTCGCGGGGAAGGTCCTCAGGAACTCGGCGGCCTCGTCGAAGGCTTTGTTGTTGGCCTCCTCGCTGCCCCGGTTGCGGACGGCCAGCTGGATCCAGTCCGGGTCCTTGGCCACGACGTCCTCCCAGCCGACGGGCTTGAAGTCGCCGTCGCAGTCGGCGAAGACGTTCCGCCCGCCCGCCATGCCGATCACGGCGTTGGCCACCTGGCGGTTGCACACGGCCATCGGCTGCTTGGTGCCCGCGTCGTAGTCGAAGAGGAAGTAGGTGGGCCGCTTGTCGGCCGGGACGTCCTTGAGCGCGTCGCGGACCTCGTCCGTCTTCTTGCGCATCCCCGTGACCAGCTCGGTCGCGCGGGCAGAGGTGCCCGTCACCTTGCCGAGCTCCTCGATGTCGGCCTCGACGCCGGAGAGGTCCGTGCGGGGGGCCTTGGCCATGGAGGCGCAGGCCGTGGACTTCAGGAAGACGTGCTTGATGCCCGCCGCCTTGAACTCCTCGGCGGTGGGGGCGTCGCCCATCTTGCCCATGTTCTTCATGGAGGAGAACGCGTCCACGTAGAGGTCGGCGCCCGAGCCGAGCAACTTCTCCTTGGGGATCACGCTCTTGCCGAGCACCGGCACCTTCGCCCCCGCCTCGGTGTACTCCCGCGGCAGCGCGCCCTTGCCGGGCGGGAAGCCCGTACCGGCGACCTTGTCGCCCGCGCCGAGCCACATCAGCAGCTCCAGGCCGGCGGCGTTGCTGGTGACGATCTTCTTGGGCGCCGTGTCGAACGTGGTCCTCGCCCCCATGCAGTCGGTGACGGTCACGGGGAAGCCGGCCCGCGCCGAGGCGGCCGCCCCGGCGCCGTCGGTCTTCTC
>NZ_JBTOLC010000025.1:0-88797 GCF_054551825.1 Streptomyces sp. L500 | reverse complement strand
ACGCTGCCGTCCTCGCTCGGCGCGGGCATCGGCCGCACCCCGGCCGCGGGTGGCGGTGCGCGACCCAAGCGCCGTGCGGCGAAGAAGGCGGGCGCGGCGGCGTCGGGCGACTCGCTGACCTCGCCGATGCAGGGCACGATCGTCAAGGTCGCGGTCGAGGACGGCCAGCAGGTCAACGAGGGTGACCTGGTCGTGGTCCTGGAGGCGATGAAGATGGAGCAGCCGATCAACGCCCACCGCTCCGGCACGGTGAAGGACCTGGCGGCGGAGGTGGGCGCGTCGCTGTCGTCGGGCGCGGTCATCTGCGAGATCAAGGACTGACGAACGACCGACGAGCGACCGACGAGCGCGTCGGACGCGTCGCACGCGCCGGGCGGTACCGGGGGGAGTGCCACGGACCGCCCGGCGCGGCATGTCCTGTCAGTAGCCCGTGCGGGTCCTGTGGACTCCCTGTATGTTCGATGAACGTAAGTGCCGTTTATGGAGATAAGTCCGCTCTTCGGGTGAACTTTCAGAGCATATGTGTGGCGCGCTTCCCGATGCGGCATGCACTGGAAATAGGGTGGCGCGCCATTTCGGCGGCCCTGGGCATCGAGAGAGCGCCGCGACTGGGAGGCCGACATGGCGACATTGTGCAGACCGGCCATCGCTGTCCCCGAGCACGTGATCACGAGGGAGCAGACCCTTGATCTCGCGCGCACCCTGCACGCGGATCACCCCCAGCTGGAGCTGGCGCTCCGGCTGATCGGCAACACGGGCGTGCAGACCAGGCACCTCGTACAGCCGATCGAGGACACCCTCAAACACCCCGGCTTCACCGTGCGGAACGCTCGCTACGAGCGCGAGGCCAAGGCCCGTGTCCCGGCCGTCGTACGGCAGGCGCTCGATCACGCGGAGCTGACGGCGGGTGACATCGACCTGATCGTGTATGTGTCCTGTACGGGCTTCATGATGCCGTCGATGACCGCGTGGCTCATCAACACCATGGACTTCCGCAACGAGACCCGGCAGCTCCCCATCGCCCAGCTCGGCTGTGCGGCCGGCGGCGCCGCGATCAACCGCGCACACGACTTCTGCCGGGCCTACCCCAAGGCGAACGTCCTGATCGTGGCCTGCGAGTTCTGCTCGCTGCTCTACCAGCCCACGGACCTCGGCGTCGGCAATCTGCTCTCCAACGGCCTCTTCGGCGACGCCATCGCCTGCGCGGTGGTGCGCGGCGAGGGCGGCACGGGCGTACGGATCGAGCGGAACGGCTCGCACCTGGTGCCGGACACGGAGGAGTGGATCTCCTACGGGGTGCGGGAGACGGGTTTCCACTTCATCCTGGACAAGCGGGTCCCGGGCACGATGGCCATGCTGGCCCCGGCCATGCGCGACATGGCCGAGCCGTACCAGTGGGACGTCTCCGAGCTCGACTTCTACATCGTCCACGCCGGCGGCCCCCGCATCCTGGACGACCTCAGCCACTATCTCGGCCTGGCTCCAGAAACGTTTCGCTATAGCCGCGAGACGCTCACCGAGCGCGGCAACATCGCGAGCGCCGTCATCTTCGACGCGCTGGAGCGTCTCTTCCAGGACGGCGGGGCGGACGATTCGGCCCGGGGCATCATCGCGGGCTTCGGCCCGGGCATCACGGCCGAGATCGCCCTGGGCACGTGGACGTCGGACCGCGAGCGCGTCCCGGTGGCGGTGCCGCTTTCGGCGTAGCCGCCGCGTTCCGGTCGGCCCGGCTCACCCGGACCGAAGGCCGAATCCAGCCCGTCCGGCGCTTGAGGCCCGGGGGCCCGGGGGCGGAGCCCCCGGGCCCGCCCCCGCTCCCGGACCCGTCAGAGATCGAACTCCGCGGGATTGATCCCGAGCGCGAAGCAGACCTCGCGAACAACAGCCCGCTCCGTCTTGTCGAAGTCCCCGTCCGCCCCGCCGATGACGATGCCGATCTGAACGACCGCACGCGCCTCGGTCGGCTTCTTATGGACCTTGCCGATGGTCTGGAGAACGCTGACCTTGCCGAACTCGAAATCGGTCGACAGCTTCTGGCAGTAGTCGTTGAAACGGGCCTGGAGATCGTCGACGGGGAAGTTCCGCAGAACGTCGTTGGTGGCGATCAGCGAGGCGACGCGCTGTCGCTCGGAAGCGTCGATCGAACCGTCAGCGGCCGCCACCAGAGCGCACATTGCCATGCTCGCGTCACGGAATGCGCCGCTCTTGAGCTCGTTCTTCTTCGCCAGCAGCTGGCCCTGCATTGTCGTGGCCGAATCCTTGAACCGGTCCCAGAGCGCCATGTGCGTAAATCTCCTTGTGAATACGGGGATGCACTGGCAGAACTGTTGAGACGGGTAAAGAAGTTCCCAAGTGGGCCTACGGGGTCAACCGGCTTACGCGATCAACTGCGAGCCGCGTCGAGGTGAAGTGGCTTGATCTTTCCCTCGATCATCGCGCCCAGCCCGATGACGGAACACACATCGGGATTGTCGGCGATCTGCACCATCATGCCCGTGGCCTGCTCGATCATCGTGTCCAGTCCAGGGAGACGCGCGCTGCCACCCGCGAGCATGATGCCGCGGTCGGCGAGGTCGGCGACCAGATCGGGCGGGCACTCGCGCAGCACCCGGCCGATCGCGTCGAGAACGGCCGTGAGCGGGCTGTGGATGGCCTCGCGGACGTGCGCGGTGTTCACGAGCACCGTGCGCGACAGCCCCGTGGCCACGTCGCGCCCGCGCACCTCCGCCTCGCAGCCCATCCGCGCCGGGTCGTAGAGCGCGAGGTGCAACGGGTGGAGCCCCTGGGAGGGCAGCATCAGCTCGTGGACGCTGCGCAGGTGCTGGATGACGGCGTAGTCGATGGCGTCCCCGCCGATCGCCACCTTCTCGGCGGCGACGATGGCGCCGAGCGAGAGCACGGCGACCTGGGTGGAGGCGGCGCCGCACACCACGATCATCGTCGCCTCCGGCCGCTCGACGGGCAGCCCGCAGCCGACGGCGGCGGCGATGAGCGTGTCGACGAGCTCGACGCGACGGGAGCCCAGGGCGCTCAGCACCTCCACGGCCGCCCGCTGGGCGATCGGCTCGGCGTCGTGCGGCAGGCAGACGGCGGCCCGCAGCATCGGCTTGCGCCGCCAGGCCCGGCGGATCTTGTCGTTGACGAGGAAGCGCAGCATCCGCTGGGCCATGTCGATGTCGACCACCGTGCCACCGGAGATGGGCCGCACGACCTTGATGTGCTCCGGCGTCCGCCCGGCCATCCCCCCGGCGAGCGAGCCCACCGCGATCAGCGACCCCGTCCGGGAATTGACGGCGGCGAGGCTCGGCTCGTCCACGATCAGCCCGCTGTCCTTGAGGTAGACGCGGGTGCGGGACGCGCCGAGGTCGACGGCGACGGTGCAACGGGAGAGCTGCTCGAGGCTGAGGGTCATCACGGTCCTGCCCTGGGGTGCGCGATGGATGGGACGTGCGGCCATCGTGCAAGGCGGCGCGCCGCGCTGCCCGCCGAAATGGGCTGCACGGGCGCATGGGCGCGCCCGAAAGAGCGGGTGGTGCGAGCGGCGGTGAGAGCAGGGGCCGAGCGGGGCCGAGCGGAGGCGAGCGGGGGCGGATACGGGCACCCCCGTAGCCCGTGTCCGCACCCCGGCTCACGGGAAGGAGTCTGCCAGCCCCCACTGACAATCCCCGTGACCTCGGCTTTCGCCCCGGCGCGGAGGGGCCTACGCTCGAAGGTATGACCGAGCCGCTCTCCTGGCGGGTCGCCGCGGACCTCGAAGGCCGTCCGACGGACCGGTCCTGCACCCATCTGGCGCAGACCGCGCACGAGGTGACCCCGAGCACGACGGAAGGCTGCGAGGACTGCCTGCGCATCGGCGCGACGTGGGTGCACCTCCGCGAATGCCTCACCTGCGGCCACGTCGGCTGCTGTGACAGCTCTCCCCACCACCACGCGACCACTCACGCGCGTGAGAACGCCGGCCACGACGTCGCCCGGTCCTTCGAACCGGGCGAGACGTGGGCGTGGTGCTACGCGGACGAGGTGCTGCTGCTACCGCCGCCGCCGTAGGACTTCCAGCGGAGCGTTTAGCTCCCCTTCCGCACCCCCGGCAGATACCCCGCGTGCGCCAACCCCCGCAGCGAAACCCGCGACACCCCGAACGCCCGCAGGTACCCCCGGGGCCGCCCGTCCACCGCGTCCCGGTTCCGCACCCGTGTCGCGCTCGCGTCACGCGGCTGGCGCTGCAGCTCGCGCTGCGCGTCCTGCCGCGCGTCCGCCGTCGTCCGCGGATCCCGGATGACGGCCTTCAGGAGCGCCCGCCGCGCCGCGTACCGCGCGACGACGACCTTCCGGGCCTCGTTCTTCACGATCTTGCTCTTCTTCGCCATCAGACCTTCCCTCCCCGGGCCCGGATGCGGGCCACGGCCGCCTCGACGCCGATCGCGTCGACGGTCTTGATCCCCTTCGCGCTGAGCGTGAGCCGCACATGGCGGCCCTCGCTCGCGAGCCAGTAGCGCTTGCGTTGCACGTTGGGGTCGAAGCGGCGCGACGTGCGGCGGTGGGAGTGGGAGACGGAGTTGCCGAAGCCGGGCTTTCGCCCGGTCAGCTGGCAGTGAGCGGCGGACATGACAGAGGGCCCTCCCCATCTCGGCTAATGAAAATGGAAACCATTTCTGTATAGTAGCCCCATGCCCCGCAACGACCTACGCCCCGTCATCAAGCTCCGCTCCACCGCCGGCACCGGCCACACCTACGTGACCCGCAAGAACCGCCGTAACAACCCCGAGCGCCTCGAACTCCGCAAGTACGACCCCGTCGCCCGCCGCCACGTGACCTTCCGAGAGGAGCGCTGACCCGCCATGAAGCCCGGAATCCACCCGCCCTACGGCCCCGTCGTCTTCCGCGACCGCGCCGCCGACTTCGCCTTCCTCACCCGCTCGACGGCCACCAGCGACAAGACGATCGAGTGGGAGGACGGCAACACCTACCCCGTCGTCGACGTCGAGATCTCCTCCGCGAGCCACCCCTTCTACACGGGCACCGCGCGCGTCCTGGACACCGCGGGCCGCGTGGAACGCTTCGAACGCCGCTACGGCAATCGCAAAGGCGCGAGCTGATGCGTGAGTTGCCCGTCGTCCTCGTGGCCGGCATCCACGCCGACGCCCGTCGCACCGTGGTCGACAGCCTCCTGCGCACCGTCCCCGGCTCCGTCGCGCTCCACCACGACCTGTCGACGGCGGCGGCCACGGGCACCGTCCGCCGGACCGTGCGCGACCGCTCCGGCACGCTCGACGCCGGCGAGACGCCGCTCGTCAACGACTGCGCCTGCTGCGCCCTGCGCGAGGACCTGATCCCCGAGCTGGAACGCCTCGCCGGGCTCGGCGTCCACCGCCTGGCCGTCGTCGAGCTGTGGGACTCCGTCGAGCCCAAGGCCATGGCGGAGGTCGTGGCCGCGCACGGCGGCCCGGACACCCGGCTCTCCGGCGTGTTCACGGCCGTCGACCCGGCCCTCGTGCTGCCGACGCTCGCGGGCGGCGACGACCTCGCCGAGGCCGGGATCGCCGCTGCCCCGACCGACCGGCGCACCGTGGGCGACACCTTCGCCCGGCAGTTGGAGTACGTCTCCGTACTGGCCCTGGCGCACGGCACCGAGGAGGCGGACGAGAGCGACCACGCCCTGCTGTGCCAACTCGCCCCCGCCGCACGCCGTATTCCGGCCGAATCCGTGGAGCTGGCCGCCGCGGCCGTCGCCGGGTTCGACGTGGAGGCGGCCGCCGCGCGCCTCCACCCGGCGTGCGCGCTGCTGCCGCAGGCCGCCGACGCGCACGGCGTGGCCACGCTCGCCTGGCGCCGCGACCGGCCGTTCCACCCGGGCCGGCTCTACGCCGCCCTGGAGGACCTGACCTGCGCGGCGGCCCGCAGCCGGGGCAGGTTCTGGCTGGCGGACCGGCCCGACACGCTGTTGTCGTGGGACGCGGCGGGCGGCGCCCTGTGCGTCGAGAACGCCGGTCCCTGGCTGGCCGCGCTGCCGGACGCCGCCTGGGAGATGGTGCCCGCCGAGCGCCGTGTGGCCGCGGCCCTGGACTGGCATCCGGAGCATGGCGACCGCTCCCAGTACCTCACGTTCACCTCGCCCGGCCTCAACGGTGAAGAGCTGTGCTCACTGCTGGAGTCGTGCCTGCTCACGGACGCCGAGTACGCGGGCGGCCCGGCCGCGTGGCGCCGGCTGCCCCGGGCGTTCGACGAGCTCCTCGACCCGGTTTCATGAGCCGGTTCATGACCCGGTTTCATGAGCCGGCGCCCAGTCGTCCGCAGAATCTTGAATTCCCCTATTCCGGAGCGGGCCCGGACGGACGTTCGTCTTCCGCGAAGAAGTCGTGAAGTAGTGGCGGGAACACCCTGAGTGCACGTGCATCGGCTCATGCAGAGGCACATGAACGCGGCTATGATCCGGAGCAGTTGCCATCCTCGAATCCATGTTCTGCGGATGAGGGTGCCCCCTGCAAATGATCCGGGAGAGTCCAGTGCCCCAGGCGTACAACGGCATGGCCGCCTCGGACATCGAAGATGTCGAATGGCGAAAGAGCCGGCACTCCAACTCCCAGGGCTCCTGCGTGGAGTTCGCCAAGCTGCCGGGTGGCGGGGTCGCCGTGCGCAACTCCCGCCACCCGGACGGTCCGGCGCTCGTGTACACACCCGCCGAGATCGAAGCCATGGTGCTGGGCATCAAGGACGGCGAATTCGACTACCTGCTGCGCGACTAACCCCGTGATCTAGTCGCGGTCGCGCGGTAGCCGGAACAGAGCCCAGACGACTTTGCCGTGCAGCGCGCCCGCCAGCGGGTGCCAGCCCCAGGCGTCGCTGAACGACTCGACCAGGTACAGCCCGCGCCCGCACTCGTCCCCGGCGCCGGCCTCGCCCACGACCGGACCCGACTCGCTCGGATCGCGTACCGCGCACACGAGCCGCGACGTCCAGCGCATCAGATGCAGACGTACGGGCGTCTCGTACTCCCCGACGACCCCGTACTCCCCCGACGAGGCCGCCGGCATGGCGTACCGCATCGAGTTGGTCACCAGCTCGCTGACGACGAGCGCCACCTCATCGAAAAGCCCGATCAGATCCCATCGATCGAGCGTGTTCCGGGTGAATTTCCGAGCGCTTCCGACCGCTTCGAAGTGGGGTGGGAGCGAACAGGAGGCCGAAGTGGAGGCTGCGGATGGATCGATCGTGGGCAGCCCTCTCCATAAGGGGGAGAGCACAGTCGATCCTTCGGTACCCATTCGAGGCACTCCTGGCAGTCGAGTACGTGACGTGCACGTGTGCGAGCTCCATGGTTGCCAATGCGCCCGGCGGATGCAAGGGCAGATGCACGTGCACGCGGTGGATTTGGGGGCGCACAGGATGGTTGGCGTGCAATTCTCCCTACGCCCCCTGCGGTAGAGCTCCTGCCCGTGGCTGGTCTGCGTAACCGTGCATGCACTCAACGAAGCCCGAAGATGGCAGACTTCGGCGCCGGGGGTAGCGGGGGTCGCCCTCAGAGAGGCGCGGAAACGACACACCGGAACAGGACCGGAAGAGGAAGGGTCCCAGAGATGGCCACGAGCGAGTCGAGCGGATCCGTGGTGCGACGCATACTCCTGGGCTCGCAGCTCAGGAGGCTGCGCGAGTCGCGCGGCATCACGCGCGAGGCGGCCGGCTACTCGATCCGAGCGTCCGAGTCGAAGATCAGCCGTATGGAGTTGGGCCGGGTGAGCTTCAAGGCACGGGATGTGGAGGATCTGCTCACCCTCTACGGGGTCACGGACGGTTCCGAGCGCGAGGCCCTGCTGGGCCTCGCCCGCGAGGCCAATGTCGCCGGATGGTGGCACAGTTACGGCGATGTGCTCCCGGGGTGGTTCCAGACGTACGTGGGGCTGGAGGGTGCCGCCTCCGACATCTCGATCTACGAGGTGCAGTTCGTCCACGGCCTGCTCCAGACCGAGGGCTACGCCCACGCCGTGGTGGTGCGCGGCCAGCCCAACGCCGACGAGGCGGAGATCGAGCGCCGGGTCTCGCTGCGCATGGAGCGTCAGAAGCTGCTGTTCTCCGAGCGCGCGCCCCGCTTCCACGCCGTCCTCGACGAGGCGGCCCTCCACCGTCCGTACGGTGGTGAAACGGTCATGCGCAACCAGCTCCAGCACCTCGCCGACATCTCCGAGCAGCCCAATGTGACGCTCCAGGTGATGCCCTTCGCCCACGGCGGACACGCCGCCGAGAGCGGCGCCTTCACGATGCTGCGCTTCCCCGAGTCGGACCTCTCCGACGTCGTCTACCTGGAGCAGCTGACCAGCGCGCTCTACCTCGACAAGGCCGAGGAAGTGGCCCAGTACGCCCGGGTCATGGACCGGCTCCACGAGGACAGCCTCTCCCCGGAGAAGACCCGCGATCTGATTGCGCGGCGTCTTCAACTCCTGTGACACATCAGTACGATGACGTCTCAGCGACACGTCATGGACGCGACACTGGCGCGACGCCCTGGTGCGGCAGTGGCGCGCCATCGACGCGACATGGAGCGGCATGGAAGAGCGGTGCGCCAACGCGACGCACTCGACGCACCTCATGACGGGCGCCCCGGGCGCCCCGCATTTCGCAGACGGGATGGCGCATGTCCGACGGCACGCACGGATCGCACGGCACGCACGGTTCGCATGGATCGTCCAGTGGCTACGGTTCCTGTTTCGACACCCTGGGCGCCCAGTACATCGACGGCGAGTGGCGGGCCGGCACCGGCTCCTGGGACATCGTCGACTTCAACCCCTACGACGGCGAGAAGCTCGCCTCGATCACGGTCGCCGGCGTCGACGAGATCGACCAGGCGTACCGCGCCGCCGAGCGGGCCCAGCCCGCCTGGGCCGCCGTCAATCCCTACCGCCGCCGCCTGGTCTTCGAACGCGCCCTGCGCGTCATCGACGACAACGAGGCCGAACTGACCGCCGCCATCACCGCCGAGTGCGGCGGCACGGCCGTCAAGGCCGCCTTCGAGCTCCACCTGGCCAGAGAGTTCTTACGGGAGGCCATCCAGCTCGCGCTGCGCGCCGAGGGCCGCATCCTGCCCGCGCCGGACGACACCCGCGAGAACCGCCTCTACCGCGTCCCGGTCGGGGTCGTCGGGGTGATCAGTCCCTTCAACTTCCCCTTCCTCCTCTCGATCAAGTCCGTCGCCCCGGCCCTGGCCCTCGGCAACGCCGTCGTGCTCAAGCCCCACCAGAACACGCCGATCTGCGGCGGCGGCCTGGTCGCCAAGCTCTTCGAGGACGCCGGCCTCCCCGGGGGCGTCCTCAACGTCGTCGTCACCGACATAGCGGAGATCGGCGACGCGCTCATCGAGCACCCCGTGCCCAAGGTGATCTCCTTCACCGGCTCCGACAAGGTCGGCCGCCACGTCGCCACCGTCGCCGCCGCGCACTTCAAGCGGACCGTCCTCGAACTCGGCGGCAACAGCGCCCTGATCGTCCTCGACGACGCGGACGTCGACTACGCCGTGGACGCCGCTGTTTTCAGTCGTTTTATCCATCAGGGGCAGGTCTGCATGGCCGCCAACCGTGTGCTGGTGGACCGGGCCGTCGAGCGTGAGTTCACCGAGAAGTTCGTGGCCAAGGTACGGACCCTGAAGGTCGGCGACCCCGGCGACCCGGCTACGCACATCGGCCCCCTCATCAACTCCGGCCAGGCGGAGGCCATCGCCAGCCTGGTGGACCAGACCGTCGCGGACGGCGCCACCGCCCTCGTCCACGGCCGGGCGGACGGCACCCTCGTCGGCCCCTCCGTCCTCACGGGGCTGCCGGCGGACTCCCCGATCCTGGCCCAGGAGATCTTCGGCCCCGTCGCCCTGATCATCCCCTTCGACGGCGAGGAGGAGGCGGTCCGGCTCGCCAACGCGACCCCCTACGGGCTGAGTGGCGCCGTGCACACGGGTGATGTGGAACGAGGCGTCCGGGTGGCCCGGCGGATCGACACCGGGATGATCCACGTCAACGACTCGACCGTGCACGACGAGGCGATCGTGCCGTTCGGCGGCGAGAAGCACTCGGGCGTGGGCCGGCTGAACGGCGACTCGATGGTGGAGGTCTTCACGACGACGAAGTGGATCTCGATCCAGCACGGCCGGAGCGAGTTCCCCTTCTAGGACGGCCCCTGACCTACATCAGCCCTACTGTGCCTGTGTCGCAAGAAACCGACGAGAAACACAGGGGGATCCCATGCCCATCCATGTCGTCGAGAAGGACGTCACCGACGAGCGCGGCACGCTGCTGGCCTTCCTGGCGGGCCAGCGCGGCGGCGTCCGCCGCGCACTCCTGGGCCTGACGGCCGAGCAGGCGGCGTCCGTGCCGAGCGCCAGCGAGATGTCGCTGCACGCGCTCCTCAAGCACGTGATCCAGGCCGAGACCGGCTGGATCGAGTGGGCGAAGGGCAACGTGCCCAAGTCCTTCGAGGAGACGACGGAGCGCTGGCAGCAGGGCTGGCGCCCGACCGAGGAGGAGACCGTCGAGGCCCTCCTCGCCCGCTGGGACGAGGTCGCGGCGGCGACCGAGCGATTCATCCGCTCGGTGGATCTGGAGAGCACCTTCGAGCTGCCGCCGGCCCCGTGGTTCCCGAAGGAGTCCAGCCTGTCCATGCGCTGGCTCCTGCTCCACCTCATCGAGGAGATCGCACGCCACGCGGGCCACGCCGACATCATCCGCGAGACGATCGACGGGAAGACCGCCTTCGAGCTGGTGGCCCAGGAGGATGGCGAGGACGCCTAGGCTGGCTCGCGGCGGGGGCCGATCGAAGAGGAGACCGGAGCGAAGATGTCGGCCATCCGGCTGCTGGTCCTGGGCGCCGTCCGACAGCACGGCCGCGCCCACGGCTACCAGGTCCGCGGCGACCTGGAGATGTGGGGCGCCCAGGAATGGTCGAGCGCCCAGCCGGGCTCGATCTACCACGCGCTCAAGGCCATGGCCAAGCAGGGCCTCCTGGTCGCCCACGACACCGCCCCCAGCGAGGCGGGCGGCCCCCCGCGCACGGAGTACGAGCTGACGGAGGCGGGCGAGGCGGAGTACTTCGCCCTGCTCCGCGCGTCCCTCGTCGCCCACGACCAGAAGACCGACGTCCTCACGGCGGGCGTCGGCTTCCTCGTCGACCTGCCGCGCGCCGAGGCCATCGCCCTCCTCCGGCAGCGCGTGGCCGCGCTGGAGGAATGGCGCGCCGACATCGACCGCCGCTGGACCCCGGCCGAGGGCGAGGACTGGGGCCACATCGCCGAGATCGGCACCCTCTGGCGCACCCTCGCCGAGGCCCGCGAGACCTGGGCCCGCGGCCTGATCGCCCGCCTGGAGGCGGGCGCGTACGTGATGGCGGGGGAGGGCGGGCCCTCCTGACTCTACGCTGGTTCCCCACTGTTGTGGGGAGGGCGGAGCGCGTGCAACGGGACGGTACGAACAACTACGTCAGTCACTCGAAGGCCGAAGTCTTCATCATGGGACGGGACATCAACGTCGCGGGCGCACTCTCGCCCTCGCCCCCCTCCGCCGACGACTGGGTGGACCTGGCCGTCCGTTCGACGGCGTGGCGCCACGTACCGGCCGACCGCGACGCGTCCTTCTTCCGTGAGCGCGTCGCCGAGACCGTCGCGGCCCTGGCCCGCCTCCGGGACGAGGCGGAGGGCGAGCTCGCCGACGACCCCTGGCGGGACGACGCCGTCGTGCCGCGCTTCGCGGAGAGCGTGGAGTGGCTGCTGGGAGAGCCGGGGCCCGAGTGCCGGCTCGACCTCTACCCGGCGGAGGCGGCCCTGCTGGTCCTGATGCCGTTCGTGTACCGAGTGCAGACCCTGCGCCTGGCGGCTTCCTTACGGGCACGGGTCGACCCGAAGCGCCTGGACAGGCATCCCGGGCCGGGCCCCGAGCGCGCGTCGTTCGAGGTGTTCGCCGAGGGGCACGACCTGCTCGTCAAGCGCGCCCTCCAGCACCCCGAGGCAGCGGAATCCATCGGCTGGTGGCTGTTCCACCGATGGCTGGCGCTGCGGGAAGAGTTCTCGGACGGGGCGACGGTCCGGACGCTATGGGAGGCGGTCGGCGCCCCGGCCGACGCGCTGGGGGAGACCCTGGACCCACGCAGGGTCTGCCGCCTCCTCCACGGCCTCCGCCGCGGCCCCGACGTCTGCAACCGCGAATACCTCGACGAACTCCCCGCCGACGACGCCGCCGGAGTACGAGGCGGCGGCCCCCAGCGCATCCGCGACCAGCGGCTCGCCCTCCTCCTCGCCCTCGCCCACGGCGCGAGCCGCGAGATCACCGCCCTGCCGCAGATCGTCGTGGAGCACCTGGGCATTCCCCACCCCGTGGACCTCGTCCAGTTGCGCCGCACGCTGGAAAGATCCCGCTGGGGCGGCTCCCACGACCTCCCGGTCCTCCACGCCGAATGCCACCACGAGGCCGTCATCGAGGGCCTCCGCGCCTACACGGACCGCACGGACACCCTCCTGGCCGCCGTCCGCCGCACCGCCCGCGAACGCGTCACCCAGCCCGTGCCCGCCCTCCCGGCCCGCCTGTCGGCGGACGGCGTGACCCCGGCGGAGGACGTCTTCACCGGCTGGGCCAGCTTCCGCCTCGACGAACGCCGCGTCCGCGACCTCCTCATGGGCGTCCAGCTCTACCGCGACCGTGACCTCGCCGTCCGCGAGCTCTACCAGAACGCCCTGGACGCCTGCCGCTACCGCCGCGCCCGCACGGAATACCTGGACCGGACGCGGGACGCCACGTACACGTACGACGGCCGGATCGACTTCGAGCAGGGGACGGACGACGACGGCCGCGAGTACGTCGAGTGCCGCGACAACGGCGTCGGCATGGGGGAGTCGGAGCTTCGCGGGGTCTTCTCCCAGGCGGGCTCGCGCTTCGTCGACCAGCTCGACTTCAAGCTGGAACGGGCGGGCTGGGCGGAGGCCGTTCCACCGGTGGAGCTGTTCCCCAACAGCCGTTTCGGCATCGGCGTGCTGAGCTATTTCATGCTCGCTGATGAGATCCGGGTGACGACGTGCCGGATGGACGCGCGGGGGCGGCTGGGGCCGCTGCTCCGGGTGTCGATCTATGGCCCGGGCCACTTGTTCCGCATCGAGCGGCTGGAGGAACGGGGGAAGGAAGCGGGGACGCAGGTCCGGCTCTTCCTGCGGGACGGGACCGACTCGTCGTGCCTGACGACCCTCGAACGACTGCTGGGAATTGCCGAGTTCCCTACCGAAGCCCGCCACGGCGAGCGCAGCAGAACGTGGCAGCCCGGCCGGCTCACGCCACGCGAGGCCCCGGACCGGGAACGCTTCGGGCTGAACGCCCACGGTGCGCTGGTCGAGTGGCCGGAGGCCCCGGACGGTGCCCAGGTCTTCTGGTGCGAGAACGGGGGCGGACTGCTGGTGGACGGGCTGGTCGTCCAGCCCGAGATCCGGCGCGGTGTGCTCTCGGCGGACGGCCACTCGGGGTTGCGCGGGGCGGTGGTCAACCTCTGCGGAGCACACGCACCGGGGCGGCTCTCCGTCGACCGGTCCAGGGTGCTGGACGATGTCTCGGGGCAACTGGCGGACCTGCTGGGGCGGGCGCTGAAGAGCCTGCTCGCGAGCGACGAGGCGCTGCCGAGCTATGCGTGGATCTGCCATATCGCGGAGTCCAGCCACCGGCTGGCCGACATGATCACCAAGGCGGTCGGCGAGGCGGGGCGGCTGCTGACCTTCCGTGGCTGCGATGTCGACATGGCCACGGCCGGGTGCCTCCCGTCCGACATGGAGTTCCTGCCCGGGGGCGTTTTCGGGGACGGCGACCGGCGCAAGAACGCGCCGGGTCTGCCATGGACGAGAGCCATCGGCATCCCACCGGACCACGTCCTGCTCTGGCGGATCGCCGCGCACGGGCCCAGCGCTGCCCTGACGCTCCTGGAGGAAGCGTGTCCGGAGCTTCGTGACGTTCGGGTGCGCCCCGCCCTGCCCTCCGACATCTTGCTGCTCTCCCGGAAGGGCACGTCGGTCCAGTACCGGCACTGGAACCTTCGCATGGGGTGGAGCAGGCACCTCCGAGACTGCTTGGCCACGGCGGACGAGCTCGGTATCACCTGGCAGTCCGCCGCCCAGCGCGCCGCCCAGCTGGGGGTCCGGCCCCTCGACCGGCCCGTGGCGGTGGACGAACTGCGGAGCGCCGCCCGTTTCATGGGCGTGGGCGTCGAAGAAGCGGCCGCCCGCTGGAGAGACGCCGGCGTTCCGGTCCGGGAAGCGGTGGTGACGCTCGCCGCGGCCGCCGATCACGATTCCCTGATCGGCCTGGACCTGGCTCCGGCCGGTCACAGTACGGGGTGGCTGGAACCCGATGAGACCGTCCCTCCCGGGCACATCGCCAAGGCCAGTCTGACGCTGGGCATTCCCGTGCCCGTGGTGTGCGCGAGGCTCGACGCGTACGGTCTGCGATACGACGCCGCCTGCCTGCCGGACCGGTCGGATGCCAGGGTCGTGACACTGCTGAGCCAGGAAGCCAACGGGAAATACCCGTGGCGCACCCACGCGAAGCCGATTCCTGCGGGCCAGGTGCTCGAGAGCGCCGTCAAACTGGGGATCCCGCCGGGCCAACTGCTGGCCGAGCTCGCCTATCTCGGCTTCCGTACTCCCTCGGAGTTCCCTGCCGACGCCAACGCCGATGACATCCAGCTGCTGCGTGACGACAACGGCTATCTGCGGCCCGGAAAGGGGGTCCTCTATTGGCACGTTCTGCGCGAAGGCGGCCGCTCGCCGCAGGAGAACATCGACCGGCTGCGTGATTACGGCATCGGTGTCCCGCTCACTCTCCCGTCCGCGCCGACTCGGCTGGACGAGGAACTGCTGGCACACGAAAACCTGTGGTGGGAGATCGACACGGAGAATCCCGTCCCCTTCGCCCATGTCGTGAACGCCGCCGAGGCGCTGCGGACAGCGCCGGAGGAAGTGGCCTGGCACCTCCGTGGATACGGGGTCCGGCTCTCACGGGACGATCTGCCGGAGGGCCTGAGCTTCGCCGAAGCGCGCGCGTTGATCAGAAAGGGCGAGCACGACATGGATCTGCGGATCTCGGGTACGTTGCGGGGCTTCGACCTCCGGGATCTCCTGCAGGCCTCGCTCCGACTCGGCCACCCCCTGAACCAGATCACCACCTGGCTTCAGGAGTTGGGCCTGCGGGTCGACCCGGCGGCCGACACCATCCGAGCGGCGCTCAGGCTCGTCCCCCGCGCTTGATCCCCGCCCTGATCCGGGCAACGTGGGCCCGTACGACCACCCCGTGCTGCGCGCTCACCCCGGCATCCGGCACGTCCACGCCCCGACAGACGCGACAGAGCCCGCCGGAGAGGGCTTCCGGGCGGCCGGGTGTGCGGCAGGAGGTGCACTCCATGATGCGGCGGCCCGAAGGCGCTGACGGCAGGGGTGGTTCCGGCGGCAGCTTCTCCCTGAGCCGCCTTCGGGTGAAAGCGGCGGGGGAGTGGACGGAGGCCGGGAGCCCGGCGGTGAGGGTGGCGATGAGCTGGGCGGGTGGGATGCCGCGTGCCAGCCATTCCGCAGCGAGGGGTTCGAGGTCGGCGCACTCTCTCGCCGAGAGGGCGAGTCGGGGGTCGGCGAGGCCGAGGGTGGCGAGGGCGTCGTAGGCGGCGGAGCGCTGCGGTGTCGCGTCGGGCTGCGGCTCGTCGCCCTCGTTCAGCCAGCGCTCCCACCACGCGTCGCTGCGCGCCGTTCGAGAGAAGTACGTGCGGAAGACCCACTGTGTGGTGCCGTCACCGGCAGGCTCGCGGACGCGGCGCAGGTGGCCCGCCTCGGAGAGGTTGTTGAGGGCGGTGCGGACGGCCTGCTGCCCGTAGGGCAGCTCCTTGGCCAGCGTCTTCGCGTCCATCGCGGCGCCGTCGGGGAGCCGGTCGATGTGGGAGGCGATGTACGCCTCGCGGGCGGGGAGGTGGGCGAACGTGTGGGGGTCGCGTGGGGCCTGGCCGGGGGCGGAGCGTTTTCCGTAGCCGGGGGAGGCCATGGGGGGACTAATGTTGGCGTCAGCCATGGGATCGATTCCTAATGCTTGGCGATCTTGATGGTCAGACCCCCGTTCGGTGTTGGAGCACCGGCGGGGGTCGCTTGTTGCTGCGCACGCTACAGGGCGAGCGCGCAGCGTCGCGACTCGCTTGCGGAAAGTCACCCAGGTGTGCAAGGGGCGGGGAGGGAGGGCGGGTTGAACCCACCTCCCATTCCTAAGAGAAGGCGCTCGAATCCCGAGTCCCGAAGCTCGGGTGCTGCAGGAACGTTCCCCAGGAGGCCCTGGGGACGGATATTCGGGGGCTGTCGTCGGACCCGAGCTTCGAGTCCCGGACGTGGACGGCGTGCGGGGAGGTGGCGACCTCCACGCATTCGCTGCCGTCACCGGCACTGAAGCTCGACTTGAACCACTTCATTGCGTGTCTGCCAATTCCTCGATGAAGGCTGCCGATTCGCCCGGGCTCATGGCCAGCTGAGTGATGCGTGCGAGCGTCTGCGTCGCCTGACTGACCTTGTCCGGCTCGGCGGTCAAGGAGGAGGTCAGTTGCCCTTCCTCGTAAGCGAAATGCTTGTGATCCGGTGTCTCGAGCAGGATCAATGATCCGTCCATGCCGACGGGGATGCCGTCGAAACGGAGAGCCTGGATCGTCACATTGCGACGCTTGCTCATCGTCAGCAGATGGCGCAGCTGCCGCTGGTGCTGTTCCCTGCTCGCGATCGGGTACCGGAGGGCGGGTTCTCCGATCACGTAGTTGAAAACGTGCGTTTGCTTGTCCAGCAGAACCTGGCGCTTCATCCGGTTCGCGACACGTACCTCAACGGTCTGGTCGTCGAGCGGCGGCCACCAACTGCTGATCAGTTCCTGTGCGTATTCCTCCGTCTGGAGCAGCCCGGGGATCCGCATCGGCTGATACGAGCTGATGGCGATCGCCTCCGCCTCGTACCGCATGTAGTCGTGGCTGCGCTCCGGAAACTGCTCGGGCTCCAGATACTTCTCCGCCGCCCGCAGCAACCCCTTCGCCCCACAGAGCTGATCGGCGATGCGCAGCAGATGCACCGCCGGCCGTCGCCGCCCCTGCTCCACCGAAGCGATCGTTTCGCAGCCGTATCCGGCCTCCTTGGCCAGCGTCTCGCGGCTGACTCCGGCGAGGTTCCGCCAGAGCTTGATCTGCTCGCCGCAGTACTGCCACGCCATGGGCCGTGGGCGCGTGTACGTCATCGGATGAGTCCTCTCGTACTTACTCCCGTCGCTACCGCATACGACGATCCCAAGCCAGCGTGGTTTCGGCCTCGCGATCAGAAAACTTACGCACCATGTCCCTCCAGGGCCCCGATAACGGCCGTACGCCTCGACATCCCACTGAAATACACAAAAGTCCTGTTTGAGCCACCTTGACGGGCGGCAGCATGGTGATGTGGAGGGGAACCCGAACGCGCCCGCCCCGCTGCCCTATCCACGGGGCTGGTTCTGTCTGAGCTCGACCCGTGAGCTGAAGGCCGGCACGGTCGCCACCCGGCGGCTGGCGGGCGAGGACGTCGTCCTCTACCGCACCCGTGGCGGGCGGGTACGGGCGATCCGTCCGCACTGCCCGCATCTCGGAGCCCACTTGGGCCATGGCGGCACGGTGGACGGTGAATACCTCGTCTGTCCCTTTCACCGCTTCGCCTACGGCCTGGACGGCACCTGCCGGCGCTCGCCGTACGGCCCGCATCCACCGGAGCTCTCCCTGACGTTGCTGCCGGTGTGCGAGGTCAACGGCATGATCTGCGTCTGGTACGACGAGACGGGGGCGCCGCCCGACTGGCAGCTACCGGAGCTGCCGAAACCGGGCTTCAGCACGCCGGTGCAACGCACCCTGCAGGCGGACACCCACCCGCAGGAAGTGGCGGAAAACATCTCCGACTACGGCCACAAGGGCCCGATCCACGGCTTCGTGGACACGAAGGAGCTCGTCACCGCGAGGACGGACGGCCCGGTCCGTACGGCGAAGGTGCGTGCGCGGCGCAGCCTTCCGCTGGTCGGCATAGTGCCGGTGGACTACGCGGTACGGCAGTTCGGGCTGGGGCTGGTGCTGGCCGAGGCGGAGATCCCGGCGCTCGGGGTGTCGATGCGGATGTGGGTGAACCCCACGCCGACGGGGCCGTGGCGGACGCAGTTCCGCGTCTTCGTCGGGTGCGCGATCACGGTCCCCTGGGCTGTCCCGGACCGCTTCCGCGACCCACCCCTCGCCGTCGCCTCCCACCTCCTGGCCCGCTTCGGCCTCACCTGGCTCACCCACGACGTCCGCAAGGACATCACCATCTGGCACAACAAGCGCTATCTCCCCCACCCCCGCCTGCAACGCGGCGATGGTCCGATCGGAGAACTCCGCCACTGGGCCCGCCAGTTCTACGCGACGGCGGAGAAGTGACGCGGGGCTGGTCAGACCTCGATCAGGCTGCGGAGATCGATCTCGATGGGGAAGGGGACTTCGGTCTTGAGAGTGCCGGTGTGTGTGGGGCGCTCGGGCCTGGGGATATACCAGTTCACCTCTTGGTGCTGCCAGAACTCGTGCACGACGGGTAGATCGTCCTCGCCGCGCTCAACGCGCCAGTAGTGGTCGATCTTCGCGTAGCCGTACAGGGCATGCTTGTAGTAGTGGTCTTCTGCGCGCGAGCCGGGAGAGACGACCTCGACTGCCAGCACTGCCTTTCCGGCGGGAGTGCAATCCAGGGTCCGGAGATCGAGACCACGCTTGTCGAAGACCACGACATCAGGCGTTGGTGCGTGGCTCTCGTCGATCATGGTCGACCGCTCGATGTTGACGGTGAACGGTTCGCGCTTTGCGTTCCTCAGCGAGTAGTAGATCCCGTCCCGGACCTGGTCGTGCCACCAGCTTGTTCTCCCTCGTACCGCGATCTTTCCGCCCAGCAGTTCCCAGTCGCGTGGCAAGGCCAGGTCCTTCACCTGGTCGTACGTCCAGCCCTCCGCGGGCGGGTACATCCAGTTCTCCGGTGTGGCTCTCATGAACCGGATGGTGGACGAGATGGCAGACGGGTGTCCCACACCCGAACGTAGTGCCACCCACCCGGGTGACGACGGACCGTTTCTCCGACTCGCGGTGCCCCGCGACTTGCACCTCACGCCGCGTGAGCCCCCACCGTGGAGCGTGCAAGGAACGAAAGGAGCGGGGAGCCATGAGCTACTCCGTAGGACAGGTCGCCGCCCTCGCCGGCGTGACCGTTCGGACGCTGCACCACTACGACGAGATCGGTCTCCTCCCGTCCGGCCGCAGTCACGCGGGGCACCGGCAGTACGAGGATGACGATCTCGATCGGCTGCAGCAGATCCTGTTCTACCGGGAGCTCGGGTTTCCGCTCGACGAGGTGGCGGCGCTGCTGGACGATCCGGACGCCGATCCGGCCGAGCACCTGCGGCGGCAGCACGAGCTGCTGACCGGCCGGATCGACCGGCTCCAGCGCATGGCCGCCGCCGTGGAGCACGCCATGGAGGCGCGAAAGATGGGCATCAAGCTCACCCCCGAGGAGAAGTTCGAGGTCTTCGGCGACTTCGACCCCGACGCCCACGCGGCCGAGGCCGAACGCCGCTGGGGCGGCACGGACCCGTACAAGGAGTCGCAGCGCCGGGCCGCCGCGTACACGAAGGAGGACTGGCTGCGGATCAAGGCCGCCGCCGACGGGCTGAACGCGCGGATCGCCGCGCTCATGGAGAGCGGCGCGGCGCCGGAGTCGGAGGAGGCGATGGCTCTCGCGGAGGAGCACCGGAGGCAGATCGGCGAGTCCTTCTACGACTGCTCGTACGAGATCCACGCCGGGCTCGCCGAGATGTACGTCGCGGACGAGCGGTTCGCCGCGACGTACGAGTCGATCAGGCCCGGCATGGCCGCCTTCCTGCGGGACGCGATCCTCGCGAACGCGATCCGCCGCAGCTGATCACGCGTGCGGGGAGATCACCACGGCCGTGCCGTAGGCGCAGACCTCGGTGCCGACGTCGGCGGCCTCCGTCACATCGAAGCGGAACATGAGCACCGCGTTGGCGCCGCGGGCGCGGGCCTGTTCGATCAGTCGCTCCATGGCCTGGTTGCGGGTCTCGACCAGGGTCTTGGTCAGGCCCTTGAGCTCGCCGCCGACGAGGGACTTCAGGCCCGCGCCGATCTGGCTGCCGATGTGCCGGGAGCGCACGGTGAGGCCGAAGACCTCGCCGATGACGCGGTCGACCCGGAAGCCGGGCACGTCGTTGGTGGTGACCACCAGGACGTCCTGGGACTGCTGGCCGCCGCCGTACTCGTCGATGCCCATGCATCCACCTCCGTATGTGTGTGCAGTTTTGCCGTTCGCCGTTCGGGACGCACGCGGGGGCGGCGGGGTTGCGCCGTTCGGGTGTACACGGAACATAACGGCACGTGAGCGGGCGTGCGCGCCCCGGGAGGGGTGCCGGGGGCCGTCTGGAACCGGGGTCGTCGCGGGCGCGTTGGTAACCTCGGGCGGCACACCGCCTCCCCCGCCTGTGCCCGGGCCTCGCAACGAGCCTGCGCCCTCCACCCAGGAGACCGTCAACCGTGACTCCCACCACTCTCGCGCTCGGCCCCCAGTGGCTGGACTCGGACTACCTGATCGGCCAATTCGGCCTGTGGGGCGTCCTGGCCATCGTCTTCGCCGAGTCGGGCCTGCTCATCGGCTTCTTCCTGCCGGGCGACTCGCTGCTGTTCACGACCGGTCTGCTGGTCACGACGAACGCGCTGAAGTATCCGCTGTGGGCGGTGTGCGCCCTGGTGATCGTCGCGGCGATCCTCGGCGACCAGGCCGGCTATCTCTTCGGCCGCAAGGTCGGCCCCGCGCTCTTCAGGCGGCCGGACTCGAAGCTCTTCAAGCAGGAGAACATCGAGAAGGCCCATGAATTCTTCGAGAAGCACGGGCCGAAGTCGCTGATCCTGGCGCGCTTCGTGCCCGTGATCCGGACGTTCACGCCGATCATCGCCGGCGTGAGCCGGATGAACTACCGCTCGTTCCTCATCTTCAACGTCATCGGCGGCGCCCTGTGGGGCGGCGGGGTGACGCTCCTGGGCGCGGCGCTCGGCAAGATCGAGTTCGTCCACAAGAACATCGAGCTGATGCTGGTCGCGATCGTGCTGGTCTCGGTCGTGCCGATCGCCATCGAGTTCCTGCGGGCGCGGTCCAAGTCGAAGAAGGCGGCCGCTGCCGCGGCGGAGGAGGCCGCGTCCGTTCCGCCCGCTCCGGCCACGCCGTCGGACGACGGGTTCGACTGGGGCGGGTTCGGCCTGGGCGAGGACGGCCCCAGGCACGGGCAGGGTAACGGTCAGGGGCACGGTAACGGTCACGGCGGCCAGGCTCAGGGCGGCCCCGACGGCGGGTACGGGAACCAGGGCGGTCAGGGCGGTCAGGGTGGCGGCTATGGCAACCAGGGCGGCTACGGCGGGCAGGGCGGCTACGCCGCGGCCGGCGGTTACGGGGGCCAGGGCGGGTACGCCGGCCAGGGCGGATATGCCGGGCAGGGCGGCGGCTATGGCGGCCAGCAGGGCGGCCAGGGCGGCCAGGGCGGCTACGGCGGTGGTTACGGTTCCGGCGGCTACGGCCAGCCCCAGCCCCAGACGTACTCGCAGCCCCAGCCGTACCCCCAGCAGACCCAGGCGTACCCCCAGTCCCAGGCCCAGCCTCAGCCCTACCCCCAGGGCCAGGGTCAGTCCCAGCCTCAGCAGTACCCCCACCCCCACCCCCAGGCCCAGCCTCAGCCCCAGCCCCAGCCCCAGCAGTACCCCCACCCCCAGGGCGGCTACGGCAACAACGCCTACGGCCAGGGCGGCTACGGCAACAATGCCTACGGCTACAACAATGGCGGCAACGCCGGCGGCTACGACGGCGGCGCCTACGACAACGGCGGCTACGACGACGGCCAGGAGCGCCCCCAGCACCCCCAGCACCCCCACCACCCCCAGCGCTGACGCGGAAACGCGGCACCTTCCCGCCGTTAACGGCACATTAGGGAACCGTCAGGGAGCCCGTCGCTCCGTTTTTCCCGCCCCCGGTGCGCGGGCCCCTCGCCCTGCGTGCATCCTGGCCGTAACCGGAGGGACGCACCGAGGAGTACGTGGTGGTGGAACGCCAGCGGGGAAGCGGTACGGCGAGCCAGGACGGTGACCCCGACCGGGGCACCGAGGACCGCAAACCGCAGTCCGACGAAGCACACAGCGCCTTCACCCCGCCCCTGGGCGTGCCCCTGCCGCCCCCGCCGCCCGAGGACGACCACCCCACGTCGGAATTCGCCCTCCCCAAGGGCGTCGTCAAGGGCGCCGGCAAGGGCGGGACGAAGGGCGCCGAGGGCGCTGCCGCATCGTACGCCGCCTACACCCCGCCGTACGGGATACCCAAGGTCAGCCTGACCAAGGAGGCGCCCTGGCAGGACCGGATGCGCACGATGCTGCGGATGCCGGTCCTGGAGCGGCCGGTGCCGGAGCGGCCGGAGAAGCACGCGGAGGAGCCCGGGCCGCCGGTGCCGCGTGTGCTGGACCTGACGCTGCGCATCGGTGAGCTGCTGCTCGCGGGCGGCGAGGGCGCCGAGGACGTGGAGGCGGCGATGTTCGGCGTCGCGCACGCGTACGGGCTGGCGCGCTGCGAGCCGACCGTCACGTTCACGCTGCTGACCGTCAGCTACCAGCCCTCGCTCATCGACGACCCGGTCACCGCCAACCGGACGGTGCGCCGGCGCGGCACGGACTACAACCGGCTGGCGGCGGTCTTCCGGCTCGTCCACGACATCACCACCCAGGGGCTGACCCTGGAGGAGGCGTACGGGCGCCTCGCCGAGATACGCCGCAACCGTCACCCGTACCCGAGCTGGGCGCTCACCCTCGCCTCCGGGCTGCTGGCGGGCGCGGCGAGCCTGCTCGTGGGCGGTGGGCTCGTGGTGTTCCTGGCGGCGGCGGCCGGGGCGATGCTCGGCGACCGGCTGGCGTGGCTGGCGTCGGGGCGGGGGCTGCCGGAGTTCTACCAGTTCGTGGCGGCGGCGATGCCGCCCGCGGCGATGGGCGTGGCGCTGAGCGCCACGGGTACGCCCGTCCAGGCGTCGGCGGTGATCACAGGTGGGCTGTTCGCGCTGATCCCGGGACGGGCGCTGGTCGCGGGCGTCCAGGACGGGCTCACGGGCTTCTACATCACGGCGGCGGCGCGGCTGCTGGAGGTCGGCTACCTCATCGCGGGCATCGTCTGCGGTGTGCTGGTCGTGCTGTACGGGGGTGTGCACGTCGGCGGGAAGACGCTCAACCCGGAGGCGGCGCTGGTCCACCGGGAGCGGCCGGTCATCCAGATCGTGGCGGCGATGCTGCTGGTGTTCGCGTTCGCGCTGCTGCTTCAGCAGGAACGTCACACCGTGCTGCTGGTGACGCTGAACGGCGGGGTCGCGTGGGTCGTCTACGGGGCGCTCGCGGACACGGCGGGGCTGGACCCGGTGCCCGCCACGGCGATCGCGGCCGGCCTCGTCGGCCTCTTCGGCCAGCTGCTGTCGCGCTACCGCCACACGTCCGCGCTGCCGTACGTGACGGCGGCGATCGGCCCGCTGCTGCCGGGTAGCGCCACGTACTTCGCGCTGCTGAACTTCGCGAAGAACGAGCTGAACACGGGGATCTCGGCGATCACGAAGGCGGCGGCGCTGGCGCTGGCCATCGCGATCGGGGTGAATCTGGGGAGCGAGATGTCCCGGATGTTCCTGAAGGTCCCGGGCGAGGGCGCGGCCCGCCGCGCGGCGAAGCGCACGCGCGGCTTCTGAGCGGTGCCGCGCCCCGAAGGGGCGCGGGGAACTGCGCGACCGGCCACGGACGGCCCGCAGCCGCATGACCTCGCTTCGGCACCCCTGGGTACGCCAAAACCGCCGCGGCGGCGTTCTGCCACCACGGCGGTGTCCGACGGTGCCGGGACCGGCCTCAGGCCGACCCGGCATTCACCAGGTGCACGTCAGTGCGTCAGTGGTGGGCCCCACCCGACGCCTCAAGGCGCTTGTAGGACGCCTCGATCTCCGCCTCGGCCTCCGCGCGGCCGACCCAGTCCGCGCCCTCGACGGACTTGCCCGGCTCCAGGTCCTTGTAGACCTCGAAGAAGTGCTGGATCTCCAGGCGGTCGAACTCCGAGACGTGGTGGATGTCACGGAGGTGCTCGACGCGCGGGTCGTTCGCGGGGACGCAGAGCAGCTTGTCGTCGCCGCCGGCCTCGTCCGTCATGCGGAACATGCCGATGGCGCGGCACTTGATGAGGCAGCCGGGGAAGGTCGGCTCGTCGAGAAGGACCAGCGCGTCCAGCGGGTCGCCGTCCTCGCCGAGGGTGTTCTCGACGAAGCCGTAGTCGGCCGGGTAGCTGGTCGAGGTGAAGAGTCGGCGGTCCAGACGGATGCGACCGGTCTCGTGGTCCACCTCGTACTTGTTCCGCGAACCCTTCGGGATCTCGATGGTGACGTCGAACTCCACGGGTGGCTCCTTCTGATCAACACATACGTCTGGTGATTAAGTGTCCCCCACGCAGGAGTGTGGTGGCGAAAGGGGCTGGTCCGTGGTGCCGCAGGCCGGACGCCGGCAGGTCGGGTGGTGGCGGGACGCCTCTCGCGAACAACGGCGAACCGTACGGTTCGCCGCCGTGTCCGCCGTGGCCGGCCTGGCGCTGGCGACCGGCGCTGTGACAGCCGCCGGGCCCTGGGACGGGGGTCAGCGTAAGGCCGAACGGGACCTCGCCGCTGCCCCGGCACGGTCCGGCGGCGTCCGTCACGCCGACGGCGAACGCGCGCCGGGCGCGGCGCCGCCGGTGCTCGCGGGCCTGAAGGACGCCGGGAAGCGCCCCGCCGGCGGCCCGGCGGAGGAACTGGCCCCCGTCCTGGACCCCCTCCTGAAGGACTCCGCGCTGGGTGCCGACCACGCGGCCGCCGTCGTGGACGCCACGACCGGGGAGCGGCTGTACGGGGTGGCGCAGTCGGACGCGTACACCCCGGCGTCCACGATCAAGCTGGCCACGGCGGCCGCCGCCCTGTCGGCGGTGGGGCCGGAGCACCGCATCGAGACGACCGTGATGGCATCGGGCGGCGACGGCGTCGTCCTGGTGGGCGGCGGCGACCCCACGCTCACCGCGGCCGGCCTCGGCGACCTGGCCGAGGCCACGGCCCGCGCCCTCAAGGCGCGCGGCACCACCGGGCGGGTGAAGGTGGCGTACGACGTCTCGCGCTACTCCGGGCCCGTGCTCCACACGATCGGGCTCAACGACAACATCGCCCCCGTCAGCCCCCTGATGGTCAACGAGGGGCGCCTCGACGACTCCGACCACGGGCCCGCCGACCGTACGGCCGAACCGGCGGCGGACGCGGCCCGGAAGTTCGCGGCGCTGCTGCGCGAGAAGGGCGTGGACGTCGACGGCGAGCCGGGGGAGGGGCGCGCCGAGGGCAAGGCGGCGGCACGGCTGGCGTCGGTGGCGTCCGCGCCGGTGTCCGCGCTGGTGGAGCGGATGCTCACCAACAGCGACAACGACATCGCGGAGGCGCTGGCGCGGCAGACGGCGCTCGCCTCGGGCAAGCCGGCGAGTTTCGAGGGCGCGGCGCAGGCCGTCACGGAGCGGCTCGCGGCGCTGGGCCTGCCGATGCCGGCCGTCCGCGTCGTCGACGGCAGCGGCCTGGACCGCGCGGACCGCGCGTCGGCGGAGTTCCTCGCCCTGCTGCTGGCCCGGGCGGCGGAGCCCGGCCGTCCGGCCCTGCGGCCGGTCCTCACGGGGCTGCCCGTGGCGGGCTTCAGCGGCACCCTGCGCGACCGCTACCCGCGCGACGCGGCGGGCCGCGCGGCCGTACGGGCCAAGACGGGCACGCTGACGGGCGTGAACACGCTGGCCGGGACGGTCGTCACGCCGGGCGGGCGGCTGCTGGCCTTCGCGTTCCTGGCCTCGGGGACGACGGACGCGGACGCGGCCCAGCGGGCGTTGGACCGCTGCGCGTCCGCGCTGGCCGGGACGTAGCGGACCGCGAACGACCGGGATCCGGGGCGGAGCCCCGGTTTAAAGCCGGCCCCGGTTTAAAGCCCTCCTCCCCGCCTACTCCCACCACGTACGGTGAAGGCATGACGAGCGTCGGTGGTACGGAGATGGTCGACTGGAAGCTCGCGGTGGCGACCGCGAGTCGGCTCGTACGGCCGGGGCCGGAGGTCAGCCGGGACGAGGCGCGCGACGTGGTCGCGGAGCTGCGCCGGCACGCGATCGCGTCGGAGGAACACGTCCGGGCGTTCACCCGGATGACGCACCCGGAGGGGAGCGGCGGCGCGCAGCCGCCCGTCCTCGTCGTGGATCGCGCGGGGTGGGTCAAGGCGAACGTCGCCGGTTTCCGGGCCCTGATCGGCCCGCTGCTGGGGAAGATGCAGGACAAGCGCGCGAACGCCCCGGCGGGGGCGGTGCTGGGCGCGGTCGGCGGCAAGGTGACCGGCGTGGAGCTGGGGATGCTGCTGTCGTTCCTGGCGTCCCGGGTGCTGGGCCAGTACGAGACGTTCGCGCCGGTGACGCGCGACCTGCCGGGGTCCCCGGCCGGTGGCGGCCGGCTGCTGCTCGTGGCGCCGAACATCGTCCAGGTCGAGCGCGAGCTCGACGTGGCCCCGCACGACTTCAGGCTCTGGGTGTGCCTCCACGAGGAGACGCACCGGACGCAGTTCACGGCGGTGCCGTGGCTGCGGGACCACATCGAGGGGGAGATCCAGGGGTTCCTGGGGGAGACGGAGGTCGATCCGGCGACGCTGCTGGAGCGGATCCGGGAGGCGGCCCAGTCGCTGGCGGGCGGCCGGCCCGCGGACGGGGAGGAGCGCGGCGGCCGGAGCATCGTGGAGCTGGTCCAGACGCCGGCCCAGCGGGAGATCCTGGCGCGGCTGACGGCCGTGATGTCGTTGCTGGAGGGCCACGCGGACTATGTGATGGACGGCGTGGGGCCGCAGGTCGTACCGACGGTGGCCGAGATCCGGGAGAAGTTCCAGAAGCGGCGGGCCACCGGTGCCGGGCGTCTGGACGCGGCGCTGCGCAAGCTGCTGGGCCTGGACGCCAAGCTGCGGCAGTACCGTGATGGCGAGCGGTTCGTACGCGCGGTGGTCGACGAGGTCGGTATGGACGGCTTCAACCGGGTCTGGACGTCCCCGAACACGCTGCCGACCAAGGCCGAGATCGCCAAACCGGCGGACTGGGTCGCACGGGTGCACGGACGGGCCGACGGGTGATTCCGTCCACCCCCGTCACGCCCTGCTACCGGATGAACGCTCCCGTAATCACCCTTCCGAGGGACCGTGTGCCAAGGGTGGGCGTGCGATGCTCGGGTAAAGGCTCGTCTCTGTCACCATCGACGCACACAGCGTGACGGATACTCGGAGTCGGCAAGCCCCCCGGCGCCGGCTCCGGCACCCCCTCCCATGGAACGATTGGACACACGGACATGGGTCCACACCCCGCGGTCGCGGCGATACGCCTGGCGGTCCGCCGCGTTCTCCACGACGTCCTCACCCTGGCCCCCACCACCTCCTCGCCCCAGGGCGCCGGCGAGCCCCCGCTCGTGCTGGTGGCCTGCTCGGGTGGCGCCGACTCCATGGCGCTCGCCTCCGCCCTCGCCTTCGAGGCCCCCCGCCTCGGGGTCCGGGCCGGTGGCGTGACCGTCGACCACGGCCTCCAGCAGGGCTCCGACCTCCGCGCCGCCGAGGTCGTGAGCCGTCTCACCGCCCTCGACCTCGACCCCGTCGAGGCCGTCCGCGTCGACGTCGGCCGGGAGGGCGGCCCCGAGGCCGCCGCCCGTGAGGCCCGCTACGCCGCGCTGGACGCCGTCGCCGACCGCCACGGCGCCGTCGCGATCCTGCTCGGCCACACCCGTGACGACCAGGCCGAGACGGTGCTGCTCGGGCTCGCCCGGGGCTCGGGCATCCGCTCGCTGTCCGGCATGGCCACCGCCTCCGGCGTCGGCGGCCGCTACCGCCGGCCCTTCCTCGGGCTGGACCGGCAGACGGCCCGGAAGGCCTGCATGGTCCAGTCCCTGCCCGTCTGGGACGACCCGCACAACGCCGATCCGGCCTACACCCGCTCCCGGGTGCGCCACGAGGCGCTGCCGGTCCTGGAGAAGGCGCTGGGCAAGGGCGTGGTCGAGGCTCTCGCCCGGACGGCCCAGCTCTCCCGTGACGACGCCGACGCCCTCGACTCCTGGGCGGCCGCCGTGGAGCCGTCCGTGCGCGACGACTCCGGCGATCTCGAGGTCGCCAAGCTCTACGCCCTGCCCCCCGCCGTGCGTCGCCGGGTGCTGCGCCGGGCGGCCATCGCGGCGGGCTCCCCGGCCGGTTCGCTCTTCGCCCGGCACCTGGAGGAAGTGGACCGCCTGATCACCGGCTGGCGCGGCCAGGGGGCCATCAATCTCCCCGGGCGCGTCGCGGTTCGCAGGCAGGGTGGCAGACTGGTCCTCCGGCAGGGCTGATGCGAGCGGGGCGGAGCGCGTCTCGCGGGCCCGACAAGGTCGTGAACGAGCGAGAGTGGCGCGGGTGGACGAGAAGGACATGGGCACCGATCTGAAGTCGGTGCTCATCACCAAGGAAGAGATCGACGCGAAGCTGGCCGAGCTGGCCGCGAAGATCGACGCGGAATACGCGGGCAAGGACCTGCTCATCGTCGGTGTCCTCAAGGGCGCCGTGATGGTGATGGCGGACCTGGCGCGCGCCCTGTCCACCCCCCTCACCATGGACTGGATGGCCGTGTCCTCCTACGGCGCGGGCACCCAGTCCTCCGGTGTGGTCCGCATCCTCAAGGACCTGGACACCGACATCAAGGGCAAGCACGTCCTGATCGTCGAGGACATCATCGACTCCGGCCTGACGCTGTCCTGGCTGCTGTCGAACCTGGGCTCGCGCGAGCCGGAGTCGCTCAATGTCGTGACGCTGCTGCGCAAGCCGGAGGCGGCGAAGGTGGCCATCGACGTGAAGTGGGTCGGCTTCGACATCCCCAACGAGTTCGTCGTCGGTTACGGTCTCGACTACGCCGAGAAGTACCGCAACCTGCCCTTCGTGGGCACGCTCGCGCCGCACGTCTACGGCGGCTGAGCACGCTCCGTCGTGGAGCCGGTACCCCGGTGGTGAACCCGGTGGGTGAACCCGGTGGCCGGGAACCCTTCCCGGTTTCCCGCCGTTGGAGCATGCGAGGGCGGGTTTGTTGACCGTCCGCGGCGGCGTCGGGTGACAATGCTGGGGTACCGTCCGAAGGTCAGCCTTTTTCAGGCCTTCGAGCCAAGCTTTCAAGGTCGAGCAGGACACCGCACGCACAGGCACCTCAATCCGGGGTGACCGTGCCTCACTGTGGCAGGAGGGACGGGGCGCCGAGCGCCCCGTATGGATGGACGTGAAGCGCTACTTCCGTGGGCCGGTCATGTGGATCGTGCTGGCCGTCCTCGCCGTGGTCGTGTTGATGCAGGTCGTCGGCTCGTCCGGCGGCTACAAGTCGGTGGACACCAGCCAGGTCGTGCACGCGATCGACAAGAACCTGGTGAAATCGGCCGAGCTGACGACCGGCGACGAGAACAAGATCAAGATCGAGCTGATCAACGGCCAGAAGATCAAGGGCTCCAGCAAGGTCCAGGCCAACTACATCGGCGACCAGGGCGTGGAGATCTCCAAGGACCTCCAGGCCAAGGCCGATGACGACGACCCGAAGACGCTGCCCGAGGGCTACAACGTCTCGACGTCGAAGCAGAACCCCTTCGTCGGGGTGCTGCTCTCGCTGCTGCCCTTCGTCCTGATCGTCGTGGTCTTCCTGTTCCTGATGAATCAGATGCAGGGCGGCGGCTCCCGGGTGATGAACTTCGGGAAGTCCAAGGCCAAGCTGATCACCAAGGACACCCCCAAGACCACCTTCGCCGACGTGGCCGGTTCCGACGAGGCCGTCGAGGAGCTCCAGGAGATCAAGGAGTTCCTCCAGGAGCCCGCGAAGTTCCAGGCCGTCGGTGCCAAGATCCCCAAGGGTGTGCTGCTCTACGGCCCGCCCGGAACGGGCAAGACGCTCCTCGCGCGCGCCGTCGCCGGCGAGGCCGGCGTCCCGTTCTACTCGATCTCCGGCTCCGACTTCGTCGAGATGTTCGTCGGTGTGGGCGCCTCCCGCGTCCGCGACCTCTTCGAGCAGGCCAAGGCCAACGCCCCGGCCATCGTCTTCGTCGACGAGATCGACGCGGTGGGCCGCCACCGCGGCGCCGGTCTCGGCGGCGGTCACGACGAGCGCGAGCAGACGCTCAACCAGCTGCTCGTCGAGATGGACGGCTTCGACGTCAAGGGCGGCGTCATCCTGATCGCCGCCACCAACCGCCCGGACATCCTCGACCCGGCGCTGCTGCGCCCGGGCCGTTTCGACCGGCAGATCGCCGTCGACCGTCCGGACATGCAGGGCCGTCTGGAGATCCTCAAGGTCCACCAGAAGGGCAAGCCGGTCGCGCCCGACGTCGACCTGGCCGCCGTCGCCCGCCGCACCCCCGGCTTCACCGGTGCCGATCTGTCGAACGTCCTGAACGAGGCCGCCCTGCTGACGGCCCGCAGCGACCGCAAGCTGATCGACAACCACGCGCTGGACGAGGCGATCGACCGCGTCGTGGCCGGCCCGCAGAAGCGGACCCGGATCATGAGCGACAAGGAGAAGAAGATCACCGCGTACCACGAGGGCGGACACGCCCTGGTCGCGGCGGCTTCCCCGAACTCCGACCCGGTTCACAAGATCACGATCCTGTCCCGGGGCCGCGCGCTCGGCTACACCATGGTCCTGCCCGACGAGGACAAGTACTCCACCACGCGCAACGAGATGCTCGACCAGCTGGCCTACATGCTGGGCGGCCGCGCGGCCGAGGAGCTCGTCTTCCACGACCCGACCACGGGCGCGGCCAACGACATCGAGAAGGCCACCGCCACGGCCCGCGCGATGGTCACCCAGTACGGCATGACCGAGCGCCTCGGCGCGATCAAGTTCGGCTCCGACAACTCCGAGCCCTTCCTGGGCCGCGAGATGGCGCACCAGCGGGACTACTCCGAAGAGGTCGCCGCGCTGGTCGACGAAGAGGTCAAGAAGCTCATCGAGACCGCGCACAACGAGGCGTGGGAGATCCTCGTCGAGAACCGTGACGTCCTCGACAACCTGGTTCTGGCCCTCCTGGAGAAGGAGACGCTGAACAAGGAGGAGATCGCCGAGATCTTCCGCCACGTCGTGAAGCGCCCGGCCCGCCCGGCGTGGACCGGCTCCTCGCGCCGTACGCCCTCCACCCGCCCGCCGGTGCTCTCCCCGAAGGAGCTCGCCCCCAGCAACGGGGCCGCCCCCGTCGACACGGTGGAGCTCACCAAGGACAGCCCGGCCACGCCGGAGAGCTGAGCCCCCCGGGCCCCGCGAAGGGCCCGGAATGGATGCCGCGTCACCCAGGTTTTAGCCTTGGGGGCGCGGCATCGCGCTTTTGCGCGCGGTCCGAAGAGCTCCGCAGGGGCCGCACACGGCGCGACGACGTACGAGAGAACGAGGCAAGCCCATGACCGACCCGGTGACGCTGGAGGCCGAGGGCCCGATCGGCGAGTTCGACGAGAAGCGGGCCGAGAACGCCGTCCGCGAGCTGCTGATCGCGGTCGGTGAGGACCCCGACCGGGAGGGTCTCCGCGAGACGCCGGCACGAGTGGCACGCGCGTACAAGGAGATATTCGCCGGCCTCTGGCAGGAGCCGGAGGACGTGCTGACCACCACGTTCGACCTCGGGCACGACGAGATGGTGCTGGTCCGGGACATCGAGGTGTACAGCACCTGCGAGCACCACCTCGTGCCGTTCCACGGTGTGGCGCACGTCGGCTACATCCCCTCGACGACCGGCAAGATCACGGGCCTGTCGAAGCTGGCCCGGCTGGTGGACGTCTACGCCCGCCGCCCGCAGGTGCAGGAGCGCCTGACCACGCAGATCGCGGACTCCCTGATGGACATCCTGGAGCCGCGCGGCGTCGTCGTGGTCATCGAGTGCGAGCACATGTGCATGTCCATGCGGGGCATCCGCAAGCCCGGCGCCAAGACCCTGACCTCGGCGGTCCGCGGCCAGCTCCGCGACCCAGCGACGCGCGCCGAGGCGATGAGCCTGATCATGTCCCGCTGACGCGGGACATACGAAAGGGGCCCGTCACGAGACGGGCCCCGAAGTCTTTCCCGGGTGGGTGCGCCCCGTAAGGGGCGCGGGGAACTGCGCGCTCAGCCAAGAACGACCCGCGGCCGGCGGACGGCACAAGGCCCCCCACCCGGAAAAGCCGCTAGGCGGAAAGCCGGCTGCCCATCCACTTGAGCGTCGGGTTCAGCTCACGCCGCCACGTGTTGAAGTTGTGACCACCGCTGTCGAGCACGATCGACGAGACACGCGTCGGGGACTTCGCCGCCATGTCGATGAACTTCATCGTGTCCTTGTAGTTGTGCTCACCCTTCTTGCTGGTGGTCACCAGCAGCGAGACGGGCGGCAGGCTCTTGTTCTTCAGACGCCACAGCAGGTCGTTCTCCTGCTCCAGCTGCTTGCTGCCGCCGAAGAGGGAACCGGTCGTCGGGTCCTGCGGGGCCTTGTAGTAGCCGGAGAGCGAGGCGGCCGCGCTGTACGCGTCGGGGTGGCGCATCGCGATCTTCAGCGCGCAGTAGCCGCCGGTGGAGTCGCCGATCATGCCCCAGTTCTTCGCCTTGTCGCCGACGCGGTAGTGCTCCGAGATGGCCTTGCGCAGATCCTTGGCGAAGAACGTCTCGGTCTGCGGGCCGCCGGGTATGTCCATGCATTCGGTGTCACGCGGCGGGGCGACGGTGGGACGCATCATCACCAGGATGGTGGGCTGCATCTTCTTGTCCTTGGCCAGCTTGTGCGCCCGCACCGGGTAGTCCAGACCCTGGATCAGCGCCTCGGCGGTGCCCGGGTAGCCGGTCAGCGCGACGGAGGCGGGAAAGGTCTTGTTGGCGTACTGCGGCTGGAAGTACTCCGGCGGCAGGTAGACATACGCCGGGCTGCTGATCTTGGACTCGGGGCCCACGATGTTGATCTTCTCGATCTTGCCGCCGACGCGGGGCACATTGCCGCGCGGCACCTTGACCTGCTGGGCGCTGACCACCTGCACCCGCTTGGCCCCGGCGCTGTGGTCGACCACCACGCCCTCGTTCTTGACCTGACCGAAGAGGTCGGCCCAGGAGCCGTAGAAACCGAAGGACTGGTTGGCCCAGAGGCCGATCGCCGCGAACAGCGACAGCTGCGTGGCGATCATCATGCCGACGCGGGCCAGAACGGAGCCGATGCCCTTCTTGCCCAGGCGGGGCCAGAGCCAAATGGTCAATGCGAACAGCACGACCGCAGCCACGATGGCAATGATCAGTACTGCCATGCTGGTGAGACCCATGAGGTGCTTTCTGCCGAGCGCCCCCGGCGCGCGGGGTCGCGGAATGGTTACTTCTTTCCGGGCTCGGCCCCCCACGGAACCTCAACCCCGAAACCGTCGTCCTACAGGGCGCACATTGTCCGGGTGCTGCCGCCAAGTGGCGCAGGCCCACTCGACAGGACGACGGGAAGAGATGTCTGTCAGGGTAGATGGCAAAAAGTCCGACGAGGTTCCTTCGGGGTCGAAGAGGCTCGCGGGGCTTGCGCGTCTTATCAAGGGGCCCAAGCCCGAGAACGTGCCTGCCGTCGTGGGCACGATCGGGGCCCTGATCGGCCTCGCTGACATCGCGGCCGGGGTCATCCCCCGGTTCCGGTGGAGCAGGGTGCACGCCCTCTCCGAGGTGCTGCCCGGCTCCGTGACCCAGCTGGCGGCCGCCGGCTCGATCATCGTCGGCATTCTGCTGCTGATGATCGCCCACGGCCTGAAGCGCGCCAAGCAGCAGGCATGGCTGGCCGCCGTGATCCTGCTGCCCATCGGTGCCGCCGCGCAGCTGCTCTACCGCCACTCCTACATCGGTGGCGCCCTCTCCCTGCTGCTCTTCGTCTACCTCCTCCGGCACAAGAAGTCCTTCGCCGCGCTGCCGGACTCCCGCAGCCGCTGGAAGGCGCTGGCCAACCTGATCATCATGGGCGGCGTCAGCTTCGGCCTCGGCTGGGTGATCGTCGGCTCCCACGCCAACAAGATGATCGGCGACCCGCCGGTGCTGGAGCAGATCGAGCACGTCCTCTGGGGCCTCGTCGGCTTCGAGGGCTCGATCCGCTACACCGACCACGTCGACTACACCGTCGGCTACTCGCTGGGCGCCCTCGGTCTGCTGACCGTCCTCACCACCGCCTTCCTGGCCTTCCGCCCGGCCTACCCGGCCCCCCTCCTCACCGAGGAGGACGAGGACAAGCTGCGCGAGCTGCTGGCCAAGCACGGTGAGCGCGACTCGCTCGGCCACTTCGCCCTGCGCCGCGACAAGAGCGTCGTCTTCTCCCCGTCGGGCAAGGCCGCCGTCTCGTACCGCGTCGTCTCCGGCGTGATGCTCGCCAGTGGTGACCCGATCGGTGACGTCGAGGCCTGGCCGGGCGCCATCGAGAAGTTCATGGAGCTGGCCAAGCGCCACTCCTGGACCCCGGCCGTCGCCGGCTGCAGCGAGACCGGTGGTGAGGTGTGGACCCGTGAGACGGGTCTGGACGCCCTGGAGATGGGCGACGAGGCCATCGTCGACGTGGCCGACTTCAGCCTGACCGGCCGTTCCATGCGGAACGTCCGCCAGATGGTCAAGCGCATCGAGCGCAACGGCTACTCCACCAAGGTGCGCCGCGTCGGTGACCTGACCCCCGAGGAGCTGGAGGCCGTCCAGAAGGCCGCCAACGCCTGGCGCGACACCGAGGACGAGCGCGGCTTCTCCATGGCCCTGGGCCGCATCGGCGACCCCAAGGACCTGGACGCGATCATCGCGACCGCCCACAAGGACCCGGAGGAGGGCGAGGACCTCCCCTTCGGCGACCTCCGCGCCATGCAGCACTACGTGCCCTGGGGCAAGGACGGCAGCTCGCTGGAGCTGATGCGCCGCGACCGCAGCGCCGACCCGGGCATGAACGAGCTGCTGATCGTGGCCTTCCTCCAGGCCGCGCCCGAGCTCAAGATCAAGCGCCTGTCGCTGAACTTCGCGTTCTTCCGCTCCGCCCTGGAGCGCGGCGGCAAGCTGGGCGCGGGCCCGGTGGTCCGTATCCAGCGCGCGGTGCTGATCTTCCTCTCGCGCTGGTTCCAGATCGAGTCGCTGTACAAGTTCAACGAGAAGTTCCGGCCCCGCTGGGAGCCCCGCTTCATCGTCTTCCCCAACAGCCGCGACCTGCCCCGCATCGGCTTCGCGATGATGCAGGCCGAGGGCTTCCTGGAGCTGCCGCGACTGCTGCGCCGCCGACCGGCCCCGCCGGAGGAGGTCCTGGAGCAGGAGGCTCCCGAGCAGAGCGAGGTCACGCGCGCCGCGTGACGTGCGCCGATACCGCCCCGCGACCCCTCCCCGGCCACCCGCCGGGGAGGGGTCGCGTCGTTCACCGGCCTCGTCGCACGCCCTAGGCTGGTTCCATGAGTACGTTGCGCGGCCGTATCGGGCCGGTCGGACTGCCCGAGTGGGACCGCTGTGCGGTGATGGGTGTGGTGAACGTCACTCCCGACTCGTTCTCCGACGGCGGTCACTGGTTCGACACCGCGCTGGCGGTCAAGCGGGGGCTGGAGCTCACCGCCGCCGGCGCCGACCTGGTCGACGTGGGCGGCGAGTCCACCCGGCCGGGCGCGGTGCGGATCGACCAGGAGGAGGAGCTCCGCCGGGTGGTCCCGGTCGTCCGCGAGCTGGCGGGCGAGGGCGTGGTCGTCTCGGTGGACACCATGCGGGCCACCGTCGCCGAGGCCGCCGTGGAGGCGGGCGCGGTACTCGTCAACGACGTCAGCGGCGGCCTCGCCGACCCCGCGATGGTGCCGGTGGTCGCCGCCGCCGGGGTGCCGTTCGTGGTGATGCACTGGCGCGGCTTCAGCGCCGACATGAACAACCGCGCGGTCTACGGCCCCGATGTGGTCGGCGACGTCGTCGAGGAGCTGCGGCAGCGGCTGGACGCGGTGGTCGACGGCGGCATCCAGCCGGACCGGATCGTCGTGGACCCCGGCCTGGGCTTCGCCAAGCACGCCGAGCACGACCTCGCCCTGGTGGCCGGGCTCGACCGGTTCCACCGGGAGCTGGAGCTGCCGATGCTGGTGGCCGCCTCCCGCAAGCGCTTCCTGGGCCGGGTGCTCGCCGGGCCCGAGGCCGATCCGCCGCCGGCCCGCGAGCGGGACGCCGCCACGGCCGCCGTCTCGGCGCTCGCCGCGCGCGAGGGCGCCTGGGCGGTCCGGGTCCACGAGGTACGGGCCAGCGCCGACGCCGTCCGGGTGATCCGGGCGGTGGAACGGGCGGCCGCCGCGCCCGCCGCCGGCCGGCACGCCGCCGAGGGGGCCGAGTGAGCGCCGCCCGCACGGACGCCGAGCGGGTCGAGCTGGCGAACACCGCCCTCTACGAGGCGATGGAGCGCGGCGACACGGCCGCCATGGACCGGCTCTGGCTGGACGACCCCGGTACCGAGGTCTCCTGCGTCCACCCCGGCTGGCCCGTGCTGCGCGGCCGGAGCGAGGTGCTGCGCTCCTACGCCCTGATCATGGCGAGCACGGACTACATCCAGTTCTTCCTCACCGATGTGGAGATCGCGGTCGTCGGCGACACGGCCCTGGTCACCTGCACGGAGAACATCCTCAGCGGCGCCCCCTCGGAGACCGAGGGCGAGCTCGGCCCGCTGGTCGGCCAGCTCGTCGTGGCCACCAATGTCTTCCGGCGCGTGGGCGACGGCTGGAAGGTGTGGTCCCACCACGGCTCACCCGTGCTCGCGGGGCGCGAGGACGAGGAGGAGGACGACTCGTCCGAGCCGGGTACGTGACGGTCGTCACGGCGCCACACGTCAGTGTGAGGAAAAGTGGCCACTCGTTCGAGCTGCTCGACGCCCGGGTAGGGGTTGAGCACGTGACTCTCGGGTAAGCGCGGCGCGAACCGCCCGGCACCCGAGGTCGGGCGCTGTCGGTGCCCGCAGGTAGATTCGAAGGTGGGCAACCCGGTCGAAGGCGGGTCCTTACCGACAACCAGCAGGAGCTGATTCGTGTGGATCGTGTCGCGCTGCGCGGCTTGAAGGCTCGCGGCCACCACGGGGTGTTCCCCAAGGAACGCGAAGAAGGCCAGACCTTCATCGTGGACCTGGTGCTGAGCCTGGACACCCGGCCCGCCGCGGCCGACGACGACCTCGCGAAGACCGTGCACTACGGCATCGTGGCCGAGGAGGTCGTGGATGTCGTCCAGGGCGAGCCCGTCGACCTCATCGAGACCCTCGCCGAGCGGATCGCCCAGCAGTGCCTCAAGCACGAGGCGGTCCGGGAGGTGGAGGTCGTCGTCCACAAGCCGGACGCTCCCATCACCGTTCCCTTCGACGATGTGACGATCACTATCACCCGGAGCCGAGTATGAGCAGCAGCGACCCGACCGTGCAGCCGGTTCCCGCCTCCGTGGTGGAGCGAGTGGACGCGGCCGATGTGACCCTGAGCAACCCCAAGCGCGCCGTGATCTCCATCGGCAGCAATCTGGGCAACCGCCTGGAGACCCTCCAGGGCGCGATCGACGCCCTGGAGGACACCCCCGGCCTGCGCGTCAAAGCCGTCTCCCCTGTCTACGAGACGGAGCCCTGGGGCGTAGAGCCGGGCACCCAGCCGTCGTACTTCAACGCGGTGGTTCTGGTGAAGACCACGCTCCCGCCGGACTCCCTGCTGGAGCGCGGTCACGCGATCGAGGAGGCCTTCGAGCGCGTGCGGGACGAGCGCTGGGGCCCCCGGACGCTCGACGTCGACATCGTCACGTACCAGGACGTCGTCTCCGACGACCCGGTGCTGACACTGCCGCATCCCCGCGCCCACGAGCGTGCCTTCGTGCTCGCCCCGTGGTACGACGTGGATCCCGAGGCCGTGGTCCCGGGCCACGGTTCGGTGAGCGAGCTGCTGGCCGGTATCGGCCGTGAGGGCGTGGAGCCGCGCGCCGACCTGGAACTGCGGCTGCCCGAGTAGCCGTTGGGCCTACGTAGTTTTTCCGGATGACGAAGAGGGGCGACAGCTCGGTGAAGCAACTTCGGATCGGGGTGCTGGCCGGCCTCTTCGCCGTGGCCGGGGTCCTGTCATGGGCCGCCGCCCGCCTGTGGGACTCCTTCGGCACGCTGCCCAGCGTGCCGGTGGCGGCGCCCATCGTGCTGGCCGTCATCGCGGTGGTCCTCTTCGCCACGGCCCTGTCCCTGCGCGCCCGGCTGCGCGCCCAGCGCGAGCGCCGGCCGGGCGCGAAGGGCGTCGACCCCCTGGTGGCCGCGCGAGCGGTCGTCTTCGGCCAGGCCAGCGCCCTGGTCGCGGCCCTGGTCGCGGGCATGTACGGCGGAGTGGGCGCCTTCCTCCTCATGGCCGGCCTCGACGTCCCCGCCCACCGCGACCAGGCGATCTACGCGGGCGCGTCCGTCCTGGCAGGCGCCTGCGTGATAGCGGCCGCCTTCTTCATGGAACGCGTCTGCAAACTCCCGGAGGACGAGGACGACGAGGGCGGCCCGGGGACGTCGAGGGCCTGACCGGTTTGTGGGCAGGCGTTCCGCAGGGCGGAACGGGTGGGCACAAACCCGCCCACCGGCCCGCACCCGAAGAACGCTCCTACGCCCCCGGCACCGTCTCGACGACGGCCTCGCTCCGAGAGGCCCCCCGCGCGTCCGCCTCGATGCTCCGCCGCAAGGCGGCATGCAGCCGCGCGGGCGTGAGGACCCCCAGAAAGTGGTCCGCGGAATCACCATCGAGCACCGCGATCCACCCCGCGTCATGCTGCAACATCGTGCTGAACGCCTGCTTCAGCGAAGCCCCCAGCGGCAACCACGCGTCCATCCGCCGCGCCCGCTCCCGCACCCGTGCCGTCCCCGCGCCGGAGGCGATCGCGTCGGCGGAGACCCAGCCGTGCAGCCGGTCCGCGTCGTCCAGGACGACGGCCCAGCGCGCGTCGTCCACGGCGAGCCGCGCCCGCGCGTCGGACAGCCGGTCGTCGAGGTGGACCACCGGCGGCTGCTCCAGGTCCCCCGCCTCGATCGGCGTCACCGACAGCCGCTTCAGCCCCCGGTCCGCGCCGACGAAGTCGGCGACGTACGGCGTGGCGGGCGCGCCCAGCACCACCGCCGGGGCGTCAAGCTGTTCGATTTTCCCGTGGCCGTAGACCGCGATGCGGTCGCCGAGCCGGACCGCCTCCTCGATGTCGTGTGTCACGAACAGCACCGTCTTGCGCACCTGTGACTGCAGCCGCAGGAACTCGCTCTGCAGCCGTTCCCGCACGACCGGGTCGACGGCGCCGAAGGGTTCGTCCATCAGGAGGACGGGCGGGTCGGCGGCGAGCGCCCGGGCGACCCCGACGCGCTGGCGCTGGCCGCCGGAGAGCTGGTCGGGGTAGCGGTCGCCGTAGACGGACGGGTCGAGCCCGACGAGGTCGAGGAGCTCGGCCGCCCGCTCGCGGGCCCGCTTGCGCTGCCAGCCGAGCAGATGGGGGACGGTCGCGGTGTTCTCCAGGACCGTCTTGTGGGGGAAGAGGCCGACCTGCTGGATCACATAGCCGATGCGGCGCCGCAGCTCGACGGGGTCCACGCCGGCGATGTCCTCGCCGGCCACCCGGATGCGTCCGCTCGTGGGCTCGATCAGCCGGTTCACCATCTTCATCGTGGTGGTCTTGCCGCAGCCCGACGGCCCGACGAGCGTGACCAGCTCGCCCTCCGCGACCTCGAAGGAGAGGTCGTCCACGGCGGCCGTGCCATCGGCGTAGCGCTTGGTGACGTGCTCGAAGCGGATCATGGTTCCCCATTGTCGCCGTACTGTCCTTCGAACATTGTTGCCGTTGGACCCCGGTCGGAGGCGAATGTCAGTGCTCCGGGTTAGGGTCGCCAGTGACCGACCGTGAAAGCCGAGGGGGAGGTGAGGCACGGATGGCGGGTCAGAACTGCCTGATCGCCAACGACTGGTTCTGCGGCGAGTACGTGCGCACGCGCGGCCAGGAGCTGACGGACGCCACGCTCCAGCACGTCGGCATCACCTTGGTGTCCGTCGCGATCGGCTTGCTCGTCGCCTTCCCGCTGGCGCTGCTCGCCCGCCGCTGGCGGACGTTCGAGGGCCCTGTGCTCGGCATGACCACGATTCTGTACACCGTGCCCTCGCTGGCCATGTTCTCGCTGCTGGTGCCGGTGTTCGGCCTGTCGGCGGCCGTCGTGGTGACGGGCCTGGTGCTCTATTCGCTGACGATCCTCGTGCGGAACATCCTGGCCGGCCTCGCCGCCGTGCCGGAGGAGGCCCGCGAAGCCGCGCGCGGCATGGGGTACGGGCCGATACGGCTGCTCTTCGGGGTCGAACTGCCTCTGGCGGTTCCCGCGCTGATGGCCGGTCTGCGGATCGCCACGGTCTCGACCGTCTCGCTCACGACGGTGGGCGCGATCATCGGCTACGGCGGCCTGGGCAATCTGGTCTATGAGGGGATGCGCAGCTATTTCAAGGCGCAGGTGCTCACCGCGTCGGTGCTGTGCGTGGCGCTGGCCGTCGCCGCCGACCTCCTGCTGTTGTTCGTCCAGCGGCTGTTGACGCCCTGGGCGCGGACCGGCCGCCGTGCGGTGAACCGCCGCGCGACCGAAGAGGCGGTGGTGGTCTGATGGACGTCATCGGACGGACGTGGGACTGGCTGACGACCGCCGCGCACTGGTCCGGCACGGACGGCGTCTGGCACCGGCTGGGGGAGCACCTCTTCCTGACCACCGTGTGCCTGCTGATCGCGTGTGCCATCGCGCTGCCCGTCGCCGTGCTCCTCGGCCACCTGGGCAAGGGGGGCGCCCTCGCGGTCAACCTCTCCAACGCGGGCCGCGCGGTGCCGACGTTCGCGGTGCTGGTGCTGTTGCTGCTGAGCCCGCTCGGTACCCACGGCTCCTGGCCCACCATCATCGCCCTGGTCCTCTTCGCGATACCCCCGGTGCTGACCAACGCCTATGTGGGGATGCGCGGGGTGGACCGGGACATGGTCGAGGCCGCCCGGGGGATGGGCATGACGGGCGGTCAGGTGATGGCCCGGGTCGAGCTGCCGCTGGCCTTTCCGCTGATCGTGACCGGCGTGCGGTCCGCCGCCGTCCAGGTCGTGGCCACGACCACGCTCGCCGCGCTCCCCGGGGGCGGCGGCCTCGGCCGGGTCATCACGGCCGGTTTCCGGCTCACGGACACCGCGCAGGTGGTGGCCGGGGCCTTGCTGGTCGCGGTGCTCGCCCTGCTGGTGGAGGGCGCCTTCGTCCTGCTCCAGCGACGGCTCGACCCGCTGCGGGTCCGGGCCCGCGCGGTGCGCACCCCCGCATGAACCCCTGCATGAACCCTGCATGACGAACGCTCAAGCCTGACTGGATGGAGTCTCGTATGACCAGGACACCGCGTCGAGCGCGGACCACTCGCGCCCTGCTGGCGGTGGCCGGCGTCGCGGCCCTCACGGCGGGTCTCGCCGCGTGCGGCGGCGACAGCCTGGAGAAGTCCAAGGAGGCCGGGAGCTCCACCGGATCGGAGAAGGGATCGCTGGTCGTCGGCTCGGCGTCCTTCACCGAGTCGAAGGTGCTCGCGGAGATATACGCGGGGCTGCTCAAGGACGCCGGATATTCCACGTCCATCCAGACCGTCGACGCCCGGGAGCTGTATGAGCCGGCGCTGGAGAAGGGGCAGATCGATGTGGTCCCGGAGTATGCCGCGACGCTCACCGAATTCCTGAACAAGAAGCAGAACGGGAAGGACGCCGCGCAGGTCGCCTCGGGCGACTCGGAAGCCACGGTGAAGGCCCTCCGTAAACTCGCCGAGCCGCGCGGGCTGAAGGTGCTGGACGCCGGGTCGGCGGTCGACCAGAACGCCTTCGCGGTTACCGACGAGTTCGCGAAGAAACACCAGCTCAAGACGCTTTCCGATCTTGGAAACTCGAAGGAGAAGGTACGGCTCGCGGCGGGCGACGAATGCTCCCAGCGCCCCTTCTGCCAGCCGGGCCTCCAGAAGACCTACGGCATAGACGTCGCGGGTCTCGACCCGCTGGAGGTCGGCAGCACCCAGGCCAAGCAGGCGGTCAAGGACGGCAAGGACCAACTGCTGCTGACCACCACCACGGACGCCACGCTCGCGCAGTTCGGACTCGTCCTTCTCGAAGACGACAAGAAGCTTCAGAACGCGGACAACGTCCTGCCCGTCGTGAATGCCAAGAAGGCGGGTTCGCAGAAGATCGCGGATGCGCTCGGCAAGCTGAACAAGGTGCTGACCACCGCCGATCTCACCGAACTCAACAAGAAGGTCGACGCCGAGCGGCTCAAGCCCGCCGATGTGGCGGCTCAGTACCTCAAGGACAAGAAGCTTCTGACGAAGTGACGGCGTAGACGAAGTGACGGGGTAGGAGAGAAGTAAGATCAAGGGAAGAGTTTGGCGGTGGGCTCACACGTTCGCGGCGACGCACGGTAAGTTTCAGGCCATGCCACGAGGACGCCATCGCCATTCCGCCCCCCTCCACCGGCTTCTTCCCCCGCTGACGGTCGCCGCGACATCTGTCGCCTGCGCCGTGGGTGCGCTGGCGGTGGGTGAAACCGCTGTCATCCGCGGCCTCGCCGTGGCCGCCGCCGCGGCCACGGTGGTCGGCTCGGTGATGATGCGCCGCTGGGACCGCGCCGCGGGCAGACGCGTCGCCCAGCTCACTGCCGCCCGTACGCGGGAGGAGTGGAAGACCGAGGAACGCGTGGCCGAGCTGGAGACGGACCTCGAGGAGACCCGCCTGGCACGCGCCGGCCTGGAGACCAAGCTCCGCGCCAAGCGCGCCGAACTCGCCCGCCTCCGCACCGAGCACGCCGACCTCCTGCGCCGCTACGCCTCGGCCGAAACCGGCCGGGCCAGCGCCCTGGAGGGCCGCCGCCTGCTGGAGAAGACCGGCAAGCCGACCGACAAGCCGGCCCCCCTGAACGCGGAGGCGTACCGCAAGGCGGCGGACGCGCTGAAGAAGCTGGGAGAGGCCGCCCCGGTTGTGGGCAATCGTCCCGCTGGGCGGGACGGGTGGGCACAACCCGCTCCCCGGCCCGCACCCGAAAAGGCTCCTCAGCCTGTACCGGCCAAGGCGGCCCAGCCCGCACCGGCCGAGGCTCCCCAGCCCACGAAGGCACCCGCCAAGGCGGCTCCGCCCGCACCGGCTAAGGCGGCCCCGCCCGCCAAGGCCGCGCCCGCCCCCGCCAAGGCGGCGGCCCGCCCCACCGGCACGGTCGTCCCGGCGGCGCGCCGCAAGTCGGGCGGCTTCGACTTCTTCGGCAACGGCAACAGCAACGGCGGAGCCAAGAAGAAGGGCGTCGAGGAGCAGGACCTCGCGGACGTCGTCGGCGAGGAGGCCCTCGCCGACGCGGACGGCAAGGTCATAGACCTCACCGCGCACGATGACACCGAGCAGATAGACGTCGTTGAGCTGCGCGGCGCGATCTCGTAACGCGATCTCGCAAAAAGAAAGAGGGCCCGGGGCTTGCCCCGGGCCCTCTCCCGTTCCGGCTACTTGTCGATGTCGCCCACGACGAAGAACAGCGAGCCCAGGATCGCCACCATGTCCGCGACCAGCGTCCCCGGAAGCAGCTCGGTCAGGGCCTGGATGTTGTTGAACGAGGCCGACCGCAGCTTCAGCCGCCAGGGGGTCTTGTCGCCCTTGGAGACCAGGTAGTAGCCGTTGAGGCCCAGCGGGTTCTCGGTCCAGACGTAAGTCGCGCCCTCCGGGGCCTTGAGGACCTTGGGCAGCCGCTGGTTGATCGGGCCGGGCGGCAGCCCGTCCAGCCGGTCCAGGCAGGCGTCGGCCAGGTCCAGCGAGTTGTGCGTCTGCTCCAGCAGGCACTCGAAGCGCGCCAGGCAGTCGCCCTCCTCGCGGGTGACGACCTTCAGGACGTCCCCCAGCTCGCCGTACGCGAGGTACGGCTCGTCGCGCCGCAGGTCGAAGTCGACGCCCGACGCGCGGGCGATCGGCCCGCTCACCCCGTACGCGTGGACGGCCTCCGGCGTGAGGACGCCGACGCCGCGCGTCCGGCCGCGGAAGATCTCGTTGCCGAGCACCAGCCGGTCGTACACGTCCATCCGCGAGCGCACCTCGGCGACCGCGTGCCGGGCCCGGCCGAGCCAGCCCGCGGGCAGGTCCTCCTTCAGGCCGCCGACGCGGTTGAACATGTAGTGCATCCGGCCGCCGGAGACCTCCTCCATGACCGTCTGGAGCTCCTCGCGCTCGCGGAACGCGTGGAAGACCGGGGTGATGCCGCCGAGCTCCAGCGGATACGAGCCGAGGAACATCAGGTGGTTGAGCACCCGGTTCAGCTCGGCCAGCAGCGTGCGCGTCCACACCGCGCGCTCGGGGACCTCCATGCCGAGCATCCGCTCGACGGCCCCGACGACGCCCAGCTCGTTGGAGAACGCCGACAGCCAGTCGTGCCGGTTGGCGAGCATGACGATCTGGCGGTAGTCGCGGGCCTCGAACAGCTTCTCCGCGCCCCGGTGCATATAGCCGATCACCGGCTCGGCGCTCTGGACCCGCTCGCCGTCCAGGACGAGGCGCAGTCGCAGCACACCGTGGGTGGACGGGTGCTGGGGCCCGATGTTGAGCACCATGTCGGTGCTCTCCGCCGCGCCGCCGATCCCGACTGTCGTCTCCGTCATGGGGTTAGTTTCTCAAACCCCAGCGCCTCCGGCCGGAGCCCCACCGGCTGGAGCAGCCAGCCGAAGCCGCCCAGGCCCGCCGGGGCGGTCAGCTCCGCCGCCTCGCCGGCCGCGCCGAGGGCCCGTACATAGGCGGCCGGGTCCGTCGAGGCGAGCGAGAGCGGTGGACGGGCGCCGTCCACCCCGAGGGCGCGCAGCGCCGCGCGCTGGCTGACGACCGAGCCGCCCGGCAGGGCGGCCGCGTCCAGCGCCACGTGCGCGGTGATGTCGCACGAGCCGTCCGGCACGGGCCGCACCTCGCGCCCCTCGCGGAAGCCGGTCAGGGTGCCGTAGGGCGGGCGGGTGGCGCGCCCGTGCGCGTAGTCGACCGCCACCGCCAGCCCGGACCGCAGGGTGCCGACCGCCCGCCGCCAGGCGGCGTCGCGCGGGCGGCCGATCTCGGCGCGGGAGCCGGGCGGCGCGCCCTCCAGGGGCCACCAGCGCTTCAGCCAGTCGGCGTCCTCGCCGGAGACCGGGTCGCCGAGCAGCTCCTCGCCGTCGTCGCGGACGAGCACCTGGTGGGGCGTGCCCTCGCCGTCCGTCTCGGCGACGTCCACCGGGATGTTGTCGAGCCACTCGTTGGCGAAGAGCAGCCCGCGGACGCCTTCGGGCGGGGTGTCCCGCCAGTCCACCCGGGGGTCGAGATCCTCCGGGCGGGCGGCGAGCTCCACGGCGTACGGGCGCAGCCGGCCGGCGAGCCCGTCGGGGCACCGGGCGAGCACCCCGGCCACCAGCTCGCCGCGCCCCGCCCCGACGTCGACGAACGCCAGCTCCGCCGGGCGGCCCAGGGCCTCGTCGACGCGGCACAGCAGCTCCACGACGGCCCCCGCGTACAGGGGGGAGGCGTGGACGGACGTACGGAAGTGACCCGCGGGGCCCTCGGGGCGGCGGTAGAAGCCGTCGGGGCCGTAGAGGGCCGCCTCGGTCGCCTCCCGCCAGGTCCTCGCACCGCTCGCCACGTTCGTTCCGCTTCCCATACGCACACGTTAAGCGGGCCCACCGGACACCCGCCCTCCACCTTGGGGAGTAGACGGAAACCGACCGGATCGATCGCCGGGCTGACCCGTGCGGCGACCCGGCGTGCCTACGCTGGGTGACGTGCAGCGCCTCTACGACTTCCTTCGCAGACACCCCACCGGTGTGGACACCTTCTGGGCCCTCCTGCTGCTGGGCCTCAGCGCGCTGTCCATCGCCGAGGGGAGCGGGCAGGGGCCGACGGCGCTCAAGGTCCTCGCGGCCTTCGCGCTCTGCGCGGTGATCGCGCTGCGCCGCCGCTGGCCGGAGAAGATGCTGCTGCTGACGGCCGCGACCGGGGTGGGCCAGGTCGTCTTCGGCGTCTCGCCGGACATCGCGGATTTCGCGATGCTGGTCATCATCTACACGGTGGCCTCCGGCAATACCCGCTGGGCGTCGCGGTTCGCGCTGGTGGGCGGCCTGCTGGCGGCGCCGATCTCCGCCGTCCGCTGGCCCACGCCGCACAGCGAGGTGGGCAACGCCGTGCTGGGCGCGGCGTTCGTCAGCGTCCCGTTCATCCTCGCCTGGGTCCTCGGCGACTCGATGCGCACCCGCCGCGCCTATTGGGCGCAGCTGGAGGAGCGCGCCACGCGCCTGGAGAAGGAGCGCGAGCAGCAGGCGAAGATGGCGGTGACGGCCGAGCGGGCGCGCATCGCCCGCGAGCTCCACGACGTCGTCGCCCACAACGTGTCGGTGATGGTGGTGCAGGCCGACGGCGCCGCCTACGTCCTGGACGCCTCGCCGGAGCAGGCCAAGCAGGCCCTGGAGACGATCTCCAGCACCGGCCGCAAGGCCCTCACCGAGATGCGCCGCCTGCTGGGCGTGCTGCGCACGGAGGAGGGCGGGGAGAGCGGTGAGACGTATGTGCCGCAGCCGGACGTGGAGCAGATCGGCGAGCTCGTCGAACAGGTGCGGGGCGCGGGGCTGCCGGTGGAGTTCACGGTCGAGGGCGCGCCGAGGCCGCTGCCGAGCGGCGTGGAGCTGACGGCCTACCGGATCGTCCAGGAAGCGCTGACCAACACCCGCAAGCACGGCGGCCCGGACGTCGGCGCGAGCGTCCGGCTGACGTACTTCGACGACGGCCTGGGCCTGCTGGTCGAGGACGACGGCCGGGGCGCGCAGCACGAGCTGTACGAGGACGGTGGCGCCGACGGCATGGGACACGGTCTGATCGGTATGCGCGAGCGCGTCGGCATGGTGGGCGGCACGCTGGACGCGGGGCCGCGACCCGGCGGCGGTTTCCGGATCAGTGTGCTGCTCCCGGCCAGGTCCGGCCGCTGAAATCCTCGGGCCATCAGGTTTGATTCGTAGTACGCCTCTGAAAGGGACCCCGCATGTCGATCCGAGTCCTTCTCGTCGATGACCAGGTACTGCTCCGTACCGGTTTCCGCATGGTGCTGGCGGCCCAGCCGGACATGGAGGTCGTCGCCGAGGCCGGGGACGGCGTGGAGGCCCTGAAGGCGCTGGAGGGCACCGAGGTGGACGTCATCCTGATGGACGTCCGCATGCCGCACATGGACGGCGTGGAGGCCACCCGCCGGATCTGCCTGGGGGAGAACCCGCCGAAGGTGCTGATCCTCACCACCTTCGACCTCGACGAGTACGCCTTCTCCGCGCTGAAGGCCGGCGCGAGCGGCTTCATGCTCAAGGACGTGCCGCCCGCCGAGCTGCTGGGCGCGATCCGGGCGGTGCACAGCGGTGACGCGGTGGTCGCGCCCAGCACCACCCGCCGGCTGCTGGACCGCTTCACCCCGATGCTGCCCAGCGCGGGCCCCGAGCCCACCAGCGCGGAGATCAGCCGGCTCACGGACCGGGAGCGCGAGGTGATGCTGCTGGTGGCGCAGGGCCTGTCCAACGGCGAGATCGCGGCGCGGCTGGTGCTGTCGGAGGCGACGGTGAAGACGCACGTGGGCCGCATCCTCACCAAGCTGGGCCTGCGGGACCGGGTGCAGGTCGTGGTGATGGCGTACGAGACGGGCCTGGTCCGGGCGGGTGGAGGACCCGCGCACTGAGGGTGCGCCCCGTAGGGGGCGCGGGGCTGTGTCGATATGCGGCTGCCGCCGCGTGGGCGCGACCAGCCACGGACGGCCCGCAGGTGACCGGCCGGCTCAGCGAAGCACCCCCTCAAGAAAATCGCTCCCCAGCCTGGCCACCACCGTCAGATCCAGCTGATGAAGCACATACCGCCCGCGCCGCCGCGTAGTGATCAGCCCCGCCTTCTTCAGCACCGCGATGTGCCGGGACACCTCCGGCGCGCTCACTTCGTGCGCGGCCGCCAGCTCGCCGGTGGTGAACGCGGCCCGCGCCAGATAGCGGCACATCCTGATCCGCATCGGGTGCGCCAGCGCCTCCAGCCGGAGGGTGAGCAGGTCGAGGGACTGCGGCCCGGGCAGCTCGGGGGCGGCCACCGGGTAGTGGATCGTCGGCCGCCAGCCGGGGGCGTGCAGCACCCACAGATGGGGCCAGCCGAGGGACGACGGGACGAACGTGACGCCCGCGCCGACGGCCGGGTCGACGGCGGTCGTATGGCCGCTGGTGAGCTTGTCGACGACGATCCGGGAGCCGTCGGGGGAGAGCGTCACGGCGGGCGAGACCTCGGCGAGGGCCTCGGCGAGGCCCTTGCGCCGCAGGACCTCCGTCTTGTGGCGGGCGTCGCTCGCGAGCTGGACGCGCACCCGCTGCCAGACGTCGTTGAAGAACGCGTCCGCGCAGTCCTCGAACAGCCGCCGCAGCCAGGCCCGGACCGCCGGGGGGTCCTGGAGCAGCCGCTTGGCGAACTCCAGCTGGCGGGGGCCGCGCGCGGTGGCGCGCTCCAGGGCCTGCTCCCGGATCTCCGCGTTCACCAGCGGCGACGGGCCGCGCAGGCTGTATTTGCTGGAGCAGGAGATCTCCAGGGCGGCGTCGACGAACAGCTCGTCGTCCAGCCGGTCCATCATGTCCAGGTCCTCGGCGAGGGTGGCGCCGGGCTGGCCGTTCGTCTCGGGGAGGGCGGCGAAGGCATGGGAGATGTCGGAGAAGGTCGAGCTCCACAGGAAGTCCGCCTCGCACAGCCGGTCGGCGAGGTCCGGCTTGAGCCCCGCGTTCGTCGCGGTGGTCCAGCCGTGGAGCCCGGGGTGGTGCCCGGGCTCGGCCAGGGCGTGGAGGGCGGTGCACAGCTCGGCCAGCGGGGAGGGCCGGAAGACCAGCCGCTCGGCCGGCAGGCCCGCGATGTCGATCGTCACGCTCATGGCGCCATCGTGCCTTCCTTTTTCGCAGGTCGGGCCGCCGATTGACGGTCCTCGTCAATTCACGCGCCGAACGGGCGGGCCGGGCCGCACGGTGGAGGGCATGAGCGCGAACCAGCAATACCTGCTCGACCTGTACCGCACCGCCCGCCACGGCGAGACCCCGCCGCCCGCGCCGGGCACCGGCGACCGTCAGGCCGTCCGGGAACTCCGCACGTGGTGGGCCTTCCTGGCCGTCGTCGACGAGCGCGTCGCCGCCCGACGGGCGCGGTGGACCCGTTGGACCCAGTGGACGACGGCCCTCCGCCCGGCCCGCCCCGTACGAACGGCGGCCGTCGCCCGCCCGTCAGCCGACCGGAGCGCCGCCCCCGCCCCCGTCCAGCCCGTCCAGCCCGTCCAGCCGCTCCAGGAGCGCTCCGACCGCGTCGCGAACGGCTGCGGGAGTCCATGCGAGCGCTGACGCGGCGACGGTGACCTCGGTGACGGCCAGCCCGGGCACCGGGGCCGCGTCCCAGCGGTTGAACACCCACGTGCCGGTCTCCTCCGCGAGCCGCACCCCCGCCGCTGTCAGCGCCTCCGGCGGATACGGCAGCCACACCTGGAACTGATGGGTGTGCGGCACGTCCGGATGCACCCGGAACCACGGCACCCCGGCCGCGCGGAAGGCGTCCTTCAGGGCCTCCGCGACCACCTTGGCGTGCGCCACGTACGCCGGCAGCCGGGGCAGCTCGCGATCCAGCCCCGCGAGCCCGGCGAGCGCCACGGGCCACTGCTGGAAGAGCGTGCCCCCGTACCGGTGGCGCCAGGTCTTCGCCTCCTCCACGAACGAGGACGGGCCCGCCAGCACGGCCCCCGATATGCCGTCGAGGGACTTGTAGAGCGAGACGTACACCGAGTCCGCGAGCGCGGCGATCTCCGGCAGCTCCACCCCGAAGTGCGAGGCGCACTCCCACAGCCGCGCCCCGTCGAAGTGCACCACCGCGTCACGGTCGCGGGCGGCCGCCACCGCCTCCGTCAGCTCCTCCCACGTGGGGAGCACGAAACCCGCGTCCCGCAGGGGCAGCTCCAGCGTCAGCGTGCCGAACGGCTCGTCCAGCTCCCGGATCTCCTCGGCCGTCGGCGGCCGGGGATCGCTCGTGGGATGGACGGTGCGCAGGCCGGAGACCGTCGCGTACGCGTTCCGCTCGTGGACCTCCAGGTGCGACAGCGGGTGCGCGGCCACCACCGGGCTGCCCGTGCGCCCCGCCCAGCAGCGCAGGGCCACCTGCTGGGCCATCGTCCCGGTGGGGAAGAAGGCGGCGGCCTCCATGCCCAGCAGCCCGGCGACCCGGCGCTCCAGCTCCTCCACGACCCCGTCGCCGTAGACGTCGACGCCCTCGCCGAGGTCGTACGCCTCCGGGGCCTCGGCGGCCAGCCGGGCCAGCCTGTCGCCGATCGTCAGGGCGAGCGAGTGGCCCGACAGGACCCGCTCGGCGCCGCGCAGCGCGGCCATCCTGCGGGCCCTGTCCATCGGCGGGTCCACCGGGTGCCCGGTTCTCTGTTCGTCTGCCATGAGGGGATCATCGTGGGCGGGTACGACAGGAGCAACGAGTTATCCACAGGGCTGGGGACGGCCCGGGACCGCCCGACGCGCCTCGCGTAGCATGACAAAGGAATCGTCCGGTACCCCCGCGGACTGGAACGGAAGGCATCCCGCCGCGTGAACGCACACCTCTCCTCCGAGCACACGAGCCCCCAGGACCGCCCCGCCAGGCTCACCGTCGGCGTGGTCGGCGCCGGCCGTGTCGGCCCCGCCCTGGCCGCGTCCCTCCAGCTCGCCGGGCACCGCCCCGTCGCCGTCTCGGGCGTCTCCGACGCCTCGCTGCGGCGCGCGGCCGCCATGCTGCCGGACGTGCCCGTCATGGCGCCCGCCGATGTGCTCGCCCACGCCGAGCTGGTCCTGCTGACCGTGCCCGACGACGCCCTGCCGGGCCTGGTCGCCGGGCTCGCCGAGACCGGCGCCGTCCGCCCCGGCCAGCTCCTCGTCCACACCTCCGGCCGGCACGGCACCGCCGTCCTCGACCCGGCCACCCGCGTCGGCGCCCTGCCGCTGGCCCTCCACCCCGCGATGACGTTCACCGGCACCCCCGTGGACGTCCAGCGCCTGGCCGGCTGCTCCTTCGGCGTCACCGCCCCCCAGGAGCTGCGGCTGGCCGCCGAGGCGCTGGTCATCGAGATGGGCGGCGAGCCCGAGTGGATCGAGGAGAGCGCCCGCCCGCTCTACCACGCGGCCCTCGCCATCGGCGCCAACCACCTCGTCACCCTCGTCGCCCAGAGCATGGACCTGCTGCGCACCGCCGGGGTCGAGCACCCTGCCCGGATGCTCGGCCCGCTCCTGGGCGCCGCCCTGGACAACGCCCTGCGCAGCGGCGACGCCGCCCTCACCGGCCCGGTCGCCCGAGGCGACGCCGGCACGGTCGCGGCCCACGTCGCCGAGCTGCGCGCCCACGCTCCCGGAGCCGTCGCCGGATACCTGGCGATGGCCCGCACCACCGCGGACCGCGCCCTCGCGCACGGCCTGCTCAAGCCGGAACTTGCGGAGGACCTCCTCGGTGTCCTCGCGGACGGAGGCAACCAGTGACCCCCCAGCTCATCCGTACCGCGAAGGAGCTGCACACCCTCCCGCGCGACGGCCGCCGCGCGGTCGTCATGACCATGGGCGCCCTCCACGAGGGCCACGCCACCCTCGTCCGCGAGGCGCGCCGGCTGGTGGGCCCGACGGGCCAGGTCGTCGTCACCGTCTTCGTCAACCCGCTCCAGTTCGGCGCCGGCGAGGACCTCGACCGCTACCCGCGGACCCTCGACGCCGACGTCGCGATCGCCGGGCAGGCCGGCGCCGACGCCGTCTTCGCCCCCTCCGTCGACGAGGTCTACCCCGGCGGCGAGCCCCAGGTGCGGATCACCGCCGGCCCCATGGGCGAGCGCCTCGAAGGCGCCAGCCGCCCCGGCCACTTCGACGGCGTCCTCACCGTCGTCGGCAAGCTCCTCCACCTGACCCTGCCGGACGTCGCGCTGTTCGGGCAGAAGGACGCCCAGCAGCTCGCCCTGATCCGCCGCATGGCGCGCGACCTCAACTTCCCCGTGGAGATCGTGGGCGTGCCCACGGTCCGCGAGGGCGACAACCTCGCCCTCTCCAGCCGCAACCGGTACCTGTCCGAAGCCGACCGGGCCACGGCGCTGGAGCTCTCCCGCGCCCTCCTCACCGCCGGTGCCGAGGCCGCCGGGGGCCCGGCCCCCGTCCGGCGCTCCGCCCTGGCCGTCCTGGACGGCGCGGCCCGGCTGGAGCCCCCGCTCCGCCTCGACTACCTGGCGCTCGTCGACCCCTCCGACTTCACCGAGGTCCCCGACGACTACACCGGCGAGGCCATCCTCGCCGTCGCCGCCAAGGTGGGCACCACCCGTCTGATCGACAACATCCCCCTCACCGTCGGAGCGGCGCGATGACCGGCATACGACTCCACGCCCCCCGCCCCGGCTGGTCCGTCGACGCCGACGTCGTGGTCGTCGGCTCCGGCGTGGCGGGCCTGACCGTGGCGCTGCGCTGCGCGGCGGCCGGCGCGAGCGTCGCCGTCGTCACCAAGGCGTGCCTCGACGACGGCTCCACCCGCTGGGCCCAGGGCGGCATAGCGGCCGCCCTCGGCGACGGCGACACCCCGGAGCAGCACCTCGACGACACCCTCGTCGCCGGCGCGGGCCTCTGCTCGGAGGAGGCCGTCCGGGTCCTGGTCACCGAGGGCCCCGACGCCGTGCGCCGCCTCATCGCCACCGGCGCCCGCTTCGACACCGACGCGGGCAGCGGCGAGATCCTGCTGACCCGCGAGGGCGGCCACCACCGCGACCGCATCGCCCACGCCGGAGGCGACGCCACCGGCGCCGAGATCTCCCGCGCCCTCGTCGACGCCGTGCGCGCGGCGGGCATCAAGACCATCGAGCACGCCCTCGTCCTCGACCTCCTCAAGGACGCCGAGGGCCGCGCGGCGGGCGTCTCCCTCCACGTCATGGGCGAGGGGCAGCACGACGGCGTCGGCGCCGTCCGCGCCCGGTCCGTCGTCCTGGCCACCGGCGGCATGGGCCAGGTCTTCTCCGCCACCACCAACCCCGCCGTCTCCACCGGCGACGGCGTCGCCCTCGCCCTGCGCGCCGGCGCCGAGGTCTCCGACCTGGAGTTCGTCCAGTTCCACCCGACCGTGCTGTGGCTCGGCCCCGACGCCGAGGGCCAGCAGCCCCTGGTCTCGGAGGCCGTCCGCGGCGAGGGCGCCCACCTGGTGGACGCCGACGGCGACCGCTTCATGCTCGGCGCGCACGAGCTGGCCGAGCTCGCCCCGCGCGACATCGTCGCCAAGGGCATCATGCGGCGCATGCGCGAGACGGGCGCCGAGCACATGTACCTGGACGCCCGCCACTTCGGCCGGGAGAAGTGGGAGCGCCGCTTCCCCACGATCCTGGCGGCCTGCCGGGCGCACGGCATCGACCCGGTGACCGACCTCGTCCCCGTCTCGCCCGCCGCGCACTACGCCTCGGGCGGCGTACGCACGGACCTGCGCGGCCGGACGACCGTGCCGGGCCTGTACGCGTGCGGCGAGGTCGCCTGCACGGGGGTCCACGGCGCGAACCGCCTGGCGTCCAACTCCCTCCTGGAGGGCCTGGTCTTCGCGGAACGCATAGCGGAGGACATCACCACCCCCAATGCTTTCGGGGCAACGGGTGGGCGGGTGGGAGAAACCCCCACGACGGCGGGAGAGCCGGAAACGCTCCTGATCGCCCCCGAAACGCGCCCCGAAATCCAGCGCGCCATGACGATGGGCGCCGGAGTCCTCCGCTCACGCCGAAGCCTGGAAGAAGCCGCGGCGCAGCTGACCCGCATCCGCGAGGAAGCCACCGACAAACAGCCCGTCCCCGGCACCGACGCCTGGGAGACGACCAACCTCCTCCTCGTCGCCCAGGTCCTCGTCGCCGCCGCCCTCCGCCGCGAGGAGACCCGCGGCTGCCACTGGCGCGAGGACTTCCCCGACCGCGACGACGCCCACTCCCGCCGTCACCTCCTGGTGACGCTGCGCCCCGACCGCACCCTCGCGGTCGCCACCACCGGGTCGGCCGCGTTCCCGCCCGTAGAGCCCGTATCGCAGCCCGTATCTGCCTCCGCCCCCAAGGAGAACAGCGTGAGCACCCCCGAAGACGCCCCCCTGCACCAGATCGGCCGTTCCGGCCGGGAAGCCGCCGAGCCCGAGGCGACCGGCGGCTGCGGCGACGCCTGCGGCTGCTCCGGCGGGGACTACGAAGCGGACGCCTTCGAGTGCGGGCTCGACCCCGAGCTCGTCCGGCTGCTGGTCGCGGCCGGGCTGGACCCGCTCCAGGTCGAGGACCTCGCCCACCTCGCCATCGAGGAGGACCTCGACGGCGGCAAGGACATCACCACCTTCGCGACCGTCCCCGAGGACGCCGTCGCCTCCGGTGACTTCACCGCCCGCGAGGCCGGCACGGTCGCCGGTCTGCGCGTCGCCGAGGCCATCCTCTCCGTGGCCTGCACCGACGAGTTCGAGGTCGAGCGGCACGTCGAGGACGGCGACCGGGTGGAGGCGGGCCAGAAGCTGCTGACCATCCGCACCCGCACCACGGACCTGCTCACCGCCGAGCGCAGCATGCTCAACATCCTCTGCCACCTCTCCGGCATCGCCACCGCCACCCGCGCCTGGGCCGACGCCCTGGAGGGCACCGGCGCCGCCGTCCGCGACACCCGCAAGACCACCGTGGGGCTGCGCGCGCTGGAGAAGTACGCGGTCCGCTGCGGCGGCGGCGTCAACCACCGCATGTCGCTGTCCGACGCCGCGCTGGTGAAGGACAACCACGTGATCGCCGCCGGCGGCGTCGCCGAGGCGTTCCGGGCCGTGCGCCAGGAGTTCCCGGACGTGGACATCGAGGTCGAGGTGGACCGGCTCGACCAGATCCCGCCGGTCCTCGCCGAGGGCGCGGACCTGATCATGCTGGACAACTTCACCGTCGAGCAGACCCGCGAGGCCGTCGCGCTCGTCGCGGGCCGCTCCAAGCTGGAGTCCTCGGGCCGGCTGACCCTGGACAACGCCCGCGCCTACGCCGAGACCGGCGTCGACTACCTGGCCGTCGGCTCGCTGACCCACTCCTCCCCGATCCTGGACATCGGCCTGGACCTCCACGAGGAGGCCTCCTGATGCTGCTCACCATCGATGTCGGCAACACCCAGACCGTCCTCGGCCTGTTCGACGGCGAGGACATCGTCGAGCACTGGCGCATCTCCACCGATCCGCGCCGCACCGCGGACGAACTGGCGGTCCTGCTCCAGGGCCTGATGGGCCGCCATCCGCTGCTCGGCGACGAGCTGGGCGACGGCATCGACGGCATCTGCATCTGCTCGACCGTCCCCTCCGTGCTCCACGAGATGCGCGAGGTGACCCGCCGCTACTACGGCGACGTCCCCGCCATCCTCGTCGAGCCGGGCGTGAAGACCGGCGTACCGATCCTCATGGACCAGCCGAAGGAGGTCGGCGCGGACCGCATCATCAACGCGGTCGCCGCCGTCGAGCTCTACGGCGGCCCGTGCGTCGTCGTCGACTTCGGCACGGCGACGACGTTCGACGCGGTGAGCGCGCGCGGCGAGTACGTCGGTGGCGTGATCGCCCCCGGCATCGAGATCTCCACGGAGGCCCTGGGCGTCCGCGGCGCCCAGCTCCGCAAGATCGAGATCGCCCGCCCGCGCAGCGTCATCGGCAAGAACACCGTCGAGGCCATGCAGTCCGGCATCCTCTACGGCTTCGCGGGCCAGGTCGACGGCGTCGTCGGCCGCATGGCCCGTGAGCTGGCCGACGACCCCGACGACGTCACCGTCATCGCCACGGGCGGCCTGGCCCCCTTGGTCCTGGGCGAGGCGTCGGTCATCGACGAGCACGAGCCGTGGCTGACCCTCATCGGCCTGCGCCTGGTCTACGAGCGCAACATGATGCGGGGCTGACGCCCGGCTGTCGCGCGCCATCGGGGCGGGGTGTGCAACCAAACCCCCGCCCCCGACGGTCTGACAGCACGCAGGACGGACGGACCGGATCCAAGGGCGGGCGGACACGCGTGAAGCCGAAGCGAACAGCGCGTCGAACGGCGGCGGCCGCGGCCGCCCTCGCCCTCGCCGCCTTGACGGGCGGCACCGCGGCCGCCGCCCCGCCGCCCCCGCCCGCCGACTACCAGGCCATCGCCCACCCGGTCGCGGGCCGCGTGGGCCAGACGGTCGACGTCGAGGTCGGCGTGCGCAACGGCGGCCCCGGCCCGGCCGCCGCCGACCGCCGGGCCTACGCGGTCACGGCGCCCGAAGGCACCACCATCGCCCCCGGCGGCGACGCCGGCCACCGCTGCGCCCCGCACGACACGGCCGCCCGGACCTACCTCTGCGCCATCGGCGGCGACTTCGCCGCCGGCGACCGCGAGACGCTGCGCTTCCGGATCCGCATCGACAAGAAGGTCGAGGGCGCGGAGGGCTGGGTCCGGATCCTCGGCCCCGGCAGCGCCCCCGACCCGGATCCGGCCAACGACAGCGCGCCGATCGTCGTCGACGTCACCGGCCGCGCGCCCGGCGGCCGGTCCGTCGACACGCCCCGCCACCCGGCCACGGACGACGGCGACGCCTCCGCGACCCTGCTGCTCGCCACCACCTCCGGGACCGCGCTGTCCGCCGGCGCCATAGCCCTGGGCGCCGCCCGCCGCCGCGAGCACTGAGCCGTTCACCGTTTATGCCACGCCCGAAATAACCAGCTAAGCGAATTTTGTCCACTTAGCACTTAAAGTCGGCCCATGCCCACGCCTTATGGATCCCGCGGCGGCATGGCGTTCAGCGCGGACGAGCTGCGCGTGCTGCGCCGTGCCCTCGACATCGCACTCCGCCCCGACATCGTTCCCCACCGGCCCGGCCCCGCACGGGACGCCGAGGTCCGGGACTGCCTCCGGCTCGCCGAAGCCATGGCCGAGGCCGACCACGAGGCCGACCGGCTCCGCGCCTTCCTGCTGGCCGAGCTCGCCCGCTACCGCGCCGCGCTGCCCGGCGCCGCGCCCGGCTACGCGCGGCTGCTCAAGGACGCCCTCGCGGACGGCTATCCGCCCGGCCCCGAGGACCTCGCCGCCCTCCACTCGCTGTGCGCGCTCCCGACGGGCGCCACCGAGGCCGGTCACCGCCGCGCCCTGCTGCGACGCTGCGAGCACCTCGCCGAGCAGACGGTAGGGCCCCGATCCGCGACGGCCCGACCCGCGACCACCGGGCCCGCGACGGCCCGACCCGTGACGACCGGGCCCGTGACGGCCCGGCTCGCGCCCCGGGCCACCCCCGCCACCCCGGGCGTCCCCGGCGCCCGCCCCCAGCCGGGGCCCGAACCGGTGCACACCCACCCCTCGCGCGCCCTCCCCACACGTACGCGCCTGCTCGCGCTCCCGGGCGGCCGCACCCCGCACGCCGCCGAGGCGGCGGACCCCAAACCCGGGGTCAAGCCCCCGGCCCCGGGCAAGCCCGCCCCCACCGCGCCGCCGCCCGCCACGCCCCAGCCGAAGGCGCCCCCGCGGCCGGACCGGCCCATTCCGACCCCCGGCGAGGTATTCCCGCCCCGCCGCAAACCCGCCCCGCCGCCGGGCGCCGCGTCCGGCCTCCCGGCGGCCCGCCCGGCCTGACGCCCCGGTGCCCCCGGCATTCCCGGGGGAAAAGGCGGATGCGTAATCTGGACGAGTCGCGCAGTCGGCGCGAAACCCCGATCCAGAAGGAGCCGACGGCCATGGACTATGTCGCCGCGCTGGTCCCGCCCCTGGTGATGGCGATCGCCTTCACCGCACTGGTCGTGACGATCGTCAAGAGTCAGGGCGGTGCGAACAAGGCGAAGGAAGACGCCATCGTCGACGCCGCACTGGCCCGGGTGGAGGCCGCCCAGCAGCCCTCGAAGGCCGCCGGCGCCTGAGGCCGCCGCACACGCCGCAGGGAAACGCGCCGCACGGTAGGGGCGTACGATCCGGGGCCATTCCCTGGGACGTACGCCCTTTTCGCCGTGCGGATTGCCGCGCTGACCCGCGCCGATAAACCGGCATTCGCGACATCTCCCACTATTATTCGCGTGTGGTTCGACGCCTGGGTGAACTGGAAGACGCCGTGATGACGCGCGTGTGGGAGTGGAACCGGCCGGTCACCGTCAGAGAAGTCCTGGAAGACCTTCAGCAGGAACGGTCCATCGCGTACACGACCGTGATGACCGTAATGGACAACCTGTATCAGAAGGGCTGGCTCCGCAGGGAAGCCGAAGGCCGCGCCTATCGATATGAGGCGGTCTCCAACCGGGCCGCCTACTCGGCCGCACTGATGAACGAAGCCTGGTCCCTCAGCGACAACCCCGCCGCTGCTCTCGTCGCCTTCTTCGGCATGATGTCGGCCGAACAACGGGAAGCGCTCCGCGACGCGATCCGGGTCGTGCAACTCGACGGGCCCGACGAGACCCCGGGACCGCCGGGGCGATAGCGTCCGGTCATGTCCGCTCTAACTAAAGTCGTCACCGTCCGCAGGGCCCGCACCAGCGATGTGCCCGCCGTCCGCCGGCTCATCAACGCCTACGTACGGGACCGCATCCTGCTCGACAAAGCGACCGTGACGCTTTACGAGGACATCCAGGAGTTCTGGGTCGCCGAGCGGGACGAGGACGGTACCGTCATCGGATGCGGTGCTCTCCACGTGATGTGGGAAGACCTCGCGGAGGTGCGCACTCTGGCGGTCGACCCGGATGTGCGGGGCGGCGGAGTCGGCCACCAGGTACTGGACAAGCTGCTCCAGACCGCGCGCTGGCTCGGGGTGCGGCGTATTTTCTGCCTCACCTTCGAAGTCGACTTCTTCGCGAAGCACGGCTTCGTCGAGATCGGGGAGACGCCGGTGGACGGTGATGTCTACAGCGAGCTGCTGCGTTCCTATGACGAGGGTGTTGCCGAGTTCCTGGGTCTCGAACGAGTGAAGCCGAACACCCTTGGCAACAGCCGGATGCTTCTGCATCTGTGATCGCGGTCCCTATGTCCGAATCGCGCCCCTATCGCGGACGCCCGGAAGCCATCGTTCCCATGGGGAACGCCAGCTGAACCTTCCCGGAGGGTTTGTGTTTTTCCGGGAAAGGCGGTTTGCTATTCCTCCGTAATCCTTTTCCGCTGATGAAAGGAATCCCCCGTGGCGCAGAAGGTTCAGGTCCTTCTTGTCGACGACCTCGACGGCGGCGAGGCCGACGAGACCGTGACGTTCGCCCTCGACGGCAAGTCCTACGAGATCGACCTCACGACCGGCAACGCGGACAAGCTGCGTGAGGCGCTCGCGGACTACGTGAAGGCCGCCCGTCGTACCGGCGGTCGTGCCGCCGCGGCCCGCGGCAAGGGTCGCGTCGCCACCGCCGCCGGCAGCCCGGACACCGCGAAGATCCGCGCCTGGGCCAAGGAGAACGGCTACAACGTCAACGACCGCGGCCGTGTCCCGGCCGAGATCCGCGAGGCGTACGAGAAGGCCAACGCCTGATCGTCCGGCTCGCCCGCCGGTCCTCCCGGGCGATCCCCCGGCGGCTGATTCCTGCGCGCCCCCTCGGCGCGCAGCAGTCGGGCCCGATGGCACTCCGTGGCCGCCGCGCCCACGAGCCGCACGAGATCGGGGGCGCCACCGCTGCCGTCCACGCCGACAACAGGCAGCGTCGGCTCCACCTCGCACCCCGGCTCGGGAGGTCGCACCCAGACGGCCTCCGCGCCCTCCTGGGGGCCGTACGGGCCGCACCGACCGGCCCGGCCGGAGCGGCCGCGCCGGCCGCGTTCCCCGGGCCCGCCGGGATCCGGGCGGACTCCGGCGCCCACCGGGGCCGGAGCGACGATCCGGCCGCCCGTGCCCAGCGCGGTCAGCTCCAGGGCCACCCCGCCCCACTCCAGCCAGCCGAGCAGCCCCGGCAGCTCGTCGGCGGTGCCCACGGCGGTCAGGAACCACATCGTCCGGCTCCGCCGGTCCAGCGCGACCGGACCGGTCGGGCGGACCCGCCCGAGCACCGCGCGACCGGCCACCGCGGGCATCCCCAGGGCGTCGAACCGGAACCCGGTGAGCAGCTCCACGGGCCGCCCGCCCGTGGTCGGCCCCGTCGGCCAGCCGAGCACGCACTCGTACCACTGGCGCCAGCGGCGCCGCGTGCCCGGATCGTCCGAGGGGCGGCACGGGCGCGGGAGGACTACCGTCATGAACGGTGCAACTGTGGAAGACCCCAGAGGTTACGCACTGTTGCCGTTCGAACACTCCGCGTATAACACAAGCGGAGCGCATACGCGCACTCGGTGGTGCGGGGGTGTTCGCCCGTAGCGGATGCACGGGGGGTGCGCCGCATGGACTGTCAGTGCTTGCGGGTAAGACATTCCCCGAGGGAAGAGGCGGTACAGCGGGCCCCGGAGCGGGCCACCAGCGGTGGTGGCCGGGCCGGGGGCGGGCGTGTCGGCCCAGGTGGGCGTTCGCCGTGGGCGTACTGATGGTGGGCGTATATGCCTGGCCTGCGGGAACATCGTCTCCCACCATCAGGTTGGAGCAGATGTCGGCTGTTCGGGGCAGGAGGCCAAGGACGGGTGTCGGCAGTTGGAATGAGCTGTCCCGCCCAGCGGGACTAGCATGCGGAAGGACAGGGAGGGGACCGACCCCTAACTGCCTGACCGCTCTGAGGAGCGATTAACGATGTTCGAGAGGTTCACCGACCGCGCGCGGCGGGTTGTCGTCCTGGCTCAGGAAGAAGCCCGGATGCTCAACCACAACTACATCGGCACCGAGCACATCCTCCTGGGCCTGATCCACGAGGGTGAGGGTGTCGCCGCTAAGGCCCTGGAGAGCCTCGGGATTTCGCTCGAGGCGGTCCGCCAGCAGGTGGAGGAGATCATCGGGCAGGGCCAGCAGGCTCCGTCCGGCCACATCCCCTTCACCCCCCGTGCCAAGAAGGTCCTGGAGCTGTCGCTCCGCGAGGCCCTCCAGCTCGGCCACAACTACATCGGCACGGAGCACATCCTGCTCGGCCTGATCCGTGAGGGCGAGGGCGTCGCCGCCCAGGTCCTGGTCAAGCTGGGCGCCGACCTGAACCGGGTCCGGCAGCAGGTCATCCAGCTGCTCTCCGGCTACCAGGGCAAGGAGGCCGCCACCGCCGGCGGCCCGGCCGAGGGCACCCCCTCGACCTCGCTCGTCCTGGACCAGTTCGGCCGCAATCTCACGCAGGCCGCTCGCGAGTCCAAGCTCGACCCGGTCATCGGGCGCGAGAAGGAGATCGAGCGGGTCATGCAGGTGCTGTCCCGCCGCACCAAGAACAACCCGGTCCTCATCGGCGAGCCCGGCGTCGGCAAGACCGCCGTCGTCGAGGGCCTGGCCCAGGCCATCGTCAAGGGCGAGGTGCCCGAGACCCTCAAGGACAAGCACCTCTACACCCTCGACCTCGGCGCCCTGGTCGCCGGCTCCCGCTACCGCGGTGACTTCGAGGAGCGCCTGAAGAAGGTCCTCAAGGAGATCCGCACCCGCGGCGACATCATCCTGTTCATCGACGAGCTCCACACCCTGGTCGGTGCGGGCGCCGCCGAGGGCGCGATCGACGCCGCCAGCATCCTCAAGCCGATGCTGGCCCGTGGCGAGCTGCAGACCATCGGTGCCACCACGCTCGACGAGTACCGTAAGCACCTGGAGAAGGACGCCGCCCTCGAGCGCCGCTTCCAGCCCATCCAGGTCGCCGAGCCGTCGCTGCCGCACACCATCGAGATCCTCAAGGGTCTGCGCGACCGCTACGAGGCCCACCACCGCGTCTCCATCACCGACGAGGCGCTGGTCCAGGCCGCCACGCTGGCCGACCGCTACATCTCGGACCGCTTCCTGCCGGACAAGGCCATCGACCTGATCGACGAGGCCGGCTCCCGAATGCGCATCCGCCGGATGACCGCGCCGCCGGACCTCCGCGAGTTCGACGAGAAGATCGCCGACGTGCGCCGCGAGAAGGAGTCCGCGATCGACTCGCAGGACTTCGAGAAGGCCGCTTCCCTCCGCGACAAGGAGAAGCAGCTGCTGGCCGCCAAGGCCAAGCGGGAGAAGGAGTGGAAGGCCGGCGACATGGACGTCGTCGCCGAGGTCGACGGCGAGCTCATCGCCGAGGTCCTCGCCACCGCCACCGGCATCCCGGTCTTCAAGCTGACGGAGGAGGAGTCCTCCCGCCTGCTGCGCATGGAGGACGAGCTCCACAAGCGCGTCATCGGCCAGAAGGACGCCATCAAGGCGCTCTCCCAGGCCATCCGGCGCACCCGCGCGGGCCTCAAGGACCCGAAGCGCCCCGGCGGATCGTTCATCTTCGCCGGCCCCTCGGGTGTCGGTAAGACGGAGCTGTCCAAGACGCTCGCCGAATTCCTCTTCGGCGACGAGGACGCGCTCATCTCCCTCGACATGTCGGAGTTCAGCGAGAAGCACACCGTCTCGCGTCTCTTCGGCTCCCCGCCCGGATACGTGGGCTACGAAGAGGGCGGCCAGCTGACGGAGAAGGTCCGCCGCAAGCCGTTCTCGGTGGTCCTGTTCGACGAGGTCGAGAAGGCCCACCCGGACATCTTCAACTCGCTCCTGCAGATCCTGGAGGACGGTCGCCTGACCGACTCCCAGGGCCGCGTGGTCGACTTCAAGAACACCGTCATCATCATGACGACCAACCTCGGCACCCGGGACATCTCCAAGGGCTTCAACCTGGGCTTCGCCGCCCAGGGCGACGTCAAGACCGGCTACGAGCGGATGAAGGCCAAGGTCAACGAGGAGCTCAAGCAGCACTTCCGGCCCGAGTTCCTCAACCGTGTCGACGACACGGTGGTCTTCCACCAGCTGTCCCAGGAAGACATCATCCAGATCGTCGACCTGATGATCGCCAAGGTGGACGAGCGGCTCAAGGACCGCGACATGGGCATCGAGCTCAGCGGTGACGCCAAGCTGCTCCTGGCCAAGAAGGGCTACGACCCGATCCTGGGCGCCCGCCCGCTGCGCCGGACCATCCAGCGCGAGATCGAGGACATCCTCTCCGAGAAGATCCTCTTCGGCGAGCTCCGCCCCGGCCACATCGTGGTCGTCGGCACCGAGGGCGAGGGTGAGGAGAAGAAGTTCACCTTCCGCGGCGAGGAGAAGTCGGCCCTGCCCGACACCCCGCCGGTCGAGTCCGCCGCCGGTGGCGCGGGCCCGAACCTTTCGAAGGACGCGTAAGCGCGCGTAGCGCGCCGATCGGCCCCGGACCGTCGAACGACGGCCCGGGGCCGACCCGTTTTCGGATATCGCGAGCGCCAAGGCATGGCCCGGGGATCACCGGCTGATTACGCTGGCATTCCATGGTCATCACCGCACTGTGGTCATTCGCCCTGGTCGTAGGGCTCCTCACCATCACCCCGGGCCTCGACACCGCCCTCATCCTCCGCACCGCCGCACGCGGCGAGCAGCGCCGCGCGTGGGGCGTCGTCCTGGGCATCCAGACCGGCACCCTGTGCTGGGGCGCCCTCACCTCGGCCGGCGTGACCGCCCTCCTGGCGGCCTCCCGCCTCGCCTACGAGACCCTGCGCTGGGCGGGGGCGGCGTACCTGCTGTGGATGGGCGCGCGCATGCTGTGGGAGGCGCGGGGCCGTGCCACGGCGGGGTCGGCGGACGACGGGCCCGAGCCCACCGAGCCCGCCGCCCCGGGCGGCTTCACCGCCGGCTGGCGGCAGGGGCTCGTCACCAACCTGCTCAACCCGAAGATGGGCGTCTTCTACGTCGCGGTCCTGCCGCAGTTCATCCCGGCGACGGCGCCGCATTTCCTGATGGGGCTGGCACTGGCCTCGGTGCACGTGGCGCTGGGCGTGCTGTGGGCGGCGGTGCTGGTGGGCTTCGCCCGGGCGCTGCGGGACTGGCTGCGGAAGCCGACGGCCCGGCGGGCCATGGACCGGGTCACGGGGACGGCGATCGTGGGCTTCGGGGTGAAGCTGGCGGTGGGGGAGTAGGGGCGAGTGGGGCGCCGTAGCCGCTTCTGTCCGTGAGACGGCCGCTCAGGAGCTCCGCGTCGGTCACTGTCACCTCTTGGAATTCGGTGGTCCACACCTCCAGGGGTCCCTGCGATGCGGGCCGGCCGGAAAGGTCCAGTTCCAGTTCGATGCGGCCTGGGACGGTCGACCGGAGCTGCAGTTGTCCGAGTCCGGGAAAGACCCGGAACAGTGAGGCGTCCACCTTGAGGTCTTCGGTGAGCGTGAGGCCCAGCGAACGCACCCGGAGGAGCGGCGCCACCCCTGCGAGGTCGCCGCACGTTTTGATGTGGAGCTCGAGTTCCCGCAGACGGCTCAGTCCCGTCAGCTCGCCGAGCTCTGCCGGGGAAGCGAGAAGCGATCCGACGTACAGGGCGCTGAGGTTTTTCTGAGCCGCAATACCGGCCAGTCGTGCCGGGGTCCCTTGGTGGGAAACATTGAGGGCAGAGATTTCCGGGGGTAATGGGGGAAGCATTCCCCCGTTCTCGGGTGGTAGGTCGAATAGTTCCAGGGTGCTGAGCGCCGGTAGTGTGGCGATGGTATTCAGTGCGGCGATCGGAAGGAATCTCGCGTCCAGCGCCAGGCGCTGAAGTCTCGATCCCGTCAGGGCTGCTATGTCTCTCAGCCCGCGGCAGTCGGAAATCCTCAGAATCTGGATCTCCGGATGCTCGTGGATGAAATCGATATCGGCGAGGACAGGGTTATTGGCGAGGCTCAAGGACCTCAAAGAACGGCCGGTCAGGGACCGGCTGATGCTGTCCGCCATGTGGCTGCCCCGAACCGTCAGGGAGCCGACGGGGCCGAGGAGCGGAATCTGGGCGAGTGCCTCCGCCGAGGAGACAACGAGCCGGATGTCGTCCAGCCGCATGTTCGCGAGGACCTGTTCCGCGAAAGCCCGAGTATCGACGTGCCCCCACGCGTCCGTCACCCGGCGCCGCACCATCTCCGATTCGTGCTGCCCGTAGCGCTTGAGGAGCGGCAGGGCCGCGTCCCCTAGCGAGCTGAGCACGCTTACGACGTACTGCGCCGGTTCGGCAGCCAGCCTTTCGGGGCCTGGTAGCACCGGGAGAACATCCGGCCCGAGGGAGGAAAGGAGTTCCACCTCCTGATCCGTGGCCGGCGGCCCGAGCCCCCTGACCCCCTCCCAGACCGCGTCATGCTGCGCGTCGTCCAAATACGCCGCCCCGATCGCACACTCCGCCGCCAGCGTGCGCAGCGACCACCGAGCCTTCCGCCCGTCCGCCGAGTCACCGGCCGCGATCAACCCCGCGATGACCCGCTGGATCTCACCACGCCCGCAATGGCCGATGACGAGCCGTATGACGTCCTGCCATTGCTCCTCCTCCGCATGCCCCAGCAGTTCGTCCAGCGAATCGCTGTCCTGGAACTCCTTCGCCGCCAGGTAGTCCTGGAAGGTGCGATGGATGAACTGCAGGGAATCCGCAGTGCGTTCCTGCAGCAACCCGCTCCGGTTGAGGAGATGCGTGAGAACCCGCTCCGCCGAGCCCTGCTCACGGACCCTGCGCAGGCCCTTCATCGCGTGTTCGAGCTGGTGCACCGCCTGCTCTCTCGACAGCTCGGCGCGGCCGTTGCGCACCAGCCAGACCGCGATGCGCTGGAGGAGCTGCCGGCTGTCCTCGATCGTCACGTCGATGCCCTCCGGGCTGCCGACGCGGCGGTGGGCGTCGCGGTTGCCGAGCAGCATGGCGAGCGCGGCCTCGTAGAGGTGCCAGCGGGTGCGGGGCAGGAGGCCCTGGCGGCGCCGGTGGAGGGCGCAGATCACCGCGCACAGCAGCGGCGTCCGGGCCAGATCGCGCAAACCGGTGTTGCGTTGGAACTCCTGCGCGAGATCACGTTCGAGGGCGGTGAGGCGGCCGCGTTCCTGGTCCGCCCGCGCCGTGTCGGCGTAGCCGTCGCACTCCAGGCGGGCGGCCTGGTGCCAGGCGGCCACGAAGGACTGGATGTCGCCGTCGCTCATGGGCAGGAGCTGCAGCTCTTCGAAGCCTTCGGAGGCCAGCCAGGAGTGCTCGACCGCGAGCGGTCGCACGGTCACCAGGCACCGGGTGTCCGGGTACATCCGCAGCAGGTCGGCGAGCCATTTGCGGGCGGGGCCGCGTTCGGGCTGCGGGAGTTCGTCCAGCCCGTCGACGAGCAGCAGGGCGCGCCCCGCCTCCAGGACGCGGCCGGCCCACCCGCTCGGGGCCTCGTCCACCTGGAGCCGGGCGATGGTGGGCAGCAGGGCGGGGGTGGGCGTGGTGATGCCCTGGGCGGTGAGGCTGCGCATGGGGAGCACGAAGGGGATGAGGCCGTTCAGGGCGGCCAGCTCCTCCGGCAGCGTCCGGCACGCGGCGTGCGAGGCCAGCCACCACACGAGCGTCGTCTTCCCGGCCCCGGCCTCGCCGCGAAGCACCGCGCGCGGACGTGAGCCCAGCAGTTCCTCGATCCGCTGCGGCTCAGGACGGAGGTTTGCGCTGTCAGGACGGTCGGGCCGACGCGGAGCCAGCGCCTCCAGGCTCAGATACGCCGTGTCCAGGTCCCAGCTGTTCTCGTTGCTGCCCAGGTCGTCGAGGCCGAAGACCTCCATGCGGCTGTAGCGGGCCTTGATCGCCTTGGCGTACAGGTCCTCGTAGGGGAAGTCCGCCGGGTTCTCCGGGGAGAGTGCTTCCAGCGCGGGCCTCAGGCCGTGCACCAGGGCGGAGGAGGAGAAGCCCGGGCTCAGGAGGATCTTCTCGATGGGGATGGCGTCGATGGCGGAGTGCTGCCAGCCCGGGCGGTCCTCGATGACCATGCCCAGGAGGACGGGGCCCGAGAAGACGGGCCCTCCCGACAGGCCCGCCCATGGCGAGCCGTCGCGGAGGGGACGCGGCGGGTGGTGCCTGCTGTGCAGTACGTAGCGCTCGCGCAGCCAGCCCGATGTGGGCATCAGGGTGCATAAGACCTGCACGGCCTCCAGCTGGTCCTCCGCGAACCGCTGGACCTGCGGGAAGCCGAACACCTGGCAGTCGTGCACGGCCCCGGCGCGGCTGAGGGTGCCGTAGCGCAGGGGCGGCAGGATGCCGTCGGGCACGAGGTCCCGCTCGGCCACCAGCAGGGCCGCGTCGCAGTCCCCGGGAGCACCGGTCCAGACGCGCGTGCAGCGCGCCACCTCGCGCTCACCGGGGACCGCGACCATCGCGGACGGCTCGTCCCCCAGCACGTGCGCCGCCGTCAGCACCAGCCGTGACGTCAGCAGCACCCCGCTGCCCTGCCGCGCCCCCAACACCGCCACCAGGCGGTCCTCCACGGGCCGGACCTGGAGCGTCACTGCTCGTCCGCGAGCCCGAATCCCGACAGCCCCGCCGGGCGGTCGTTGCCGACCTTCCAGCCCTCGCCCGTGCGCCGGTCCTTCGGGGTCAGCTTGAAGGCGACCTTGTGGGTCCGCGTGGAGCCCCGGGACGCGTCCGTGCCCGCGTCGACGACCCAGGCCTTTACCCCGCCCCGGCCCTTCACGTCCCGTCGCAGCTCGACCGTGAACTCCATGGCGATCTCGCCCACGTCGAACGTCAGGTCCTCCCCGGACTCGGCCGCGGCCGCCGCCGCGCTGGTCAGTCCGTCGCGTATGGCCCGGACCGCGTCCGACAGCTCGATGATCTCGTCGAAGTCGCTCATTGTGATCCCCCCTGGCACGTTTCCCGGAGCGTATCGCCCTCGCCGGGACTTTGGTCCCGGAATCCATAGGGTCGTTGGTCCCTGTGCGGTGACAAGACCCACAGGCCTTTTCGCCGCCACTAAGCCGGATAGTGGCAACCCTCTCCGGCTGGGCCCGCGCGCCCCGCCCAAGATCATTTACGAATTACGGCCCGCCCTAGTAGCAGCCCCCTTTGTCAGCGCCCCCGGGCGCGGGTTACCAAGGAATGGCGATCCCGGTCCGACGGACCGGGACCTGTTCTTTTTCCGGAGGTTTTCCCGTATGCCGAAGCCGAAGCGCACCGCTTTCCGTGACCCGAGCAAGTCCGTTTCCCGCGTCCGTGCAGCCGCTCTCGTGGCAGCCGGGCTCGGGGCGTCGGTCGCGCTCGGTTCCGGGGTCGCGCTCGCGGCCGACGTCGCCGCCTCGGCCGGCGTCCTCCCCGGCTTCGCGGCCGCCGCGCCGCTGGGCGACGCCCTGCACGCGCAGGCCGAGACGCAGCAGAAGGTGGCCGAGAAGGAGAAGCAGGAGGCCGCCAAGCGCGCGGAGGAGGCCCGGAAGCGGGCCGAGGACGCCCGCAAGGAGGCCGAGGCCTCGCGCAGCCGTGCCAACGCCTGGGTGCACCCCGTCGACGGCTATCAGATCGGCCAGCCGTTCGGTAAGGCCGGCAGCATGTGGGCCAACAAGCACAGCGGCCAGGACCTGGTCGTGAACTCCGGTACGCCCGTGAAGGCCGTCCACGCCGGCACGGTCGTCAAGGCCGGTCCCAACGGCGGCGGCGACGGCCCCGCGTACGGCAACGCCGTCGTGATCAAGCACGCGGACGGCCAGTACTCGCAGTACGCGCACATGTCCTCGGTGAAGGTCTCCGTGGGCGAGCGGGTCATGACCGGCCAGGACATCGGCCTGTCCGGCTCCACCGGCAACTCCAGCGGCCCCCACCTGCACTTCGAGATCCGCACGACCCCGGACTACGGCTCCGCCGTCGACCCGGTCGCCTTCATGGGCGCCCGCGGCGGCGCGCTCTGACCGAATCCCGCCACAGCGTCAGACGCTGATCACCGGGAACGTCCCCGTACTCGTCGGGGACGACTCCGGCAGCCACAGCACCGCGATCGCCCCGCTGCCGCCCTCCACCACCGGGTCCGCGTTGCGGAAGGTCAGCCGGGCGCCCAGCACCCGGGCCTGACCGGCCGCGATCGTCAGGCCCAGGCCGTGGCCCTTGCCCGCCCGGTCCTCGCTGCCCGTCCGGAAGCGGCTCGGGCCCTCCCTCAGCAGCTCCTCCGGGAAGCCCGGGCCGTGGTCGCGCACGCGCAGCACCCGGCCCTCCACCGTGACCTCGACCGGGCCCTTGCCGTGCTTGGCGGCGTTGGCCAGCAGATTGCCGAGGATGCGCTCCAGGCGGCGCGGGTCGGTGGAGACGTACGCCGTCCGCAGGACGGTCACCTCCGCCTCCGGGGCCGCCGCCCGCACCCGGCGCTGGACGAACTCGCCCAGCTCGATGTCCTGCATCTCCGCGCGCTCCGCGAAGCCGTCCAGCCGGGCGACCTCCAGGACGTCCTCGACCAGCGTGCGCATGGCCTGCGCCCGGTCCCGTACGAGCTCGGTGGGCCGGCCCGGCGGCAGCAGCTCGGCGGCGGTCAGCAGGCCCGTCACCGGGGTGCGCAGCTCGTGGGCGATGTCGGCGGTGACGCGCCGCTCGGCCTCCAACCGGTCGCGGAGCGCCTCGGCCATGCCGTCGACGGCCCGGGCCAGATCGTCGGTCTCGTCGCGCACGCGGCCGCCGATGGCGTCGCGGACGCGGATGTCCGACTCGCCGTCCGCGAGCTTGCGGGCGGCCGTGGCGGCCTTGCGCAGCCGCCGGGAGAGCTGGCCGCCGACGAGGATGCCCAGCGCCGTGCCGCCGAGGACGACGGAGACGGAGCCGATGATCAGGGCCCGGTCGAGGTCGTTGAGGATGTCGTAGCGGTCCTTGAACCGGGTGTGGATCGAGAGGATCTTGCCGTCGCGCAGCGGGGTGGAGGCCCACACCTCGGGGGCGCCGGAGCCGTTGTCCTGGAGGTAGGTGGCGCGCAGCCCGAGCTCGGCGGCCTCGCGCAGTTGCTTGGGCAGCGCAGGGTCGTTGACCTGGGCGCGCAGCATCCGCTTGCCGCCGGTGGACTCGTAGTAGCGCTGCGCGATCTGGACCCGGTCGTCCATCTGGTCGCGGCTGCTGTTGAGCATGGAGACGCGGGCCGCGTTGTGGACGACCAGGCTGAGCGCGACGGCGACGAGCGCGCCGACGCAGGCGATGGCCAGACTGACCTTCCAGCGCAGGCCACTGCGCAGAGCGAGCTTCACCACGACTTCACCCTGACACGACCGGGCCCTTTGGGACGACCGAGCCCTGAGAAACGAACCGCACCGGGTCGCCGGAAACGAACCCCACCGGGCCGTCGGAAAGGAATCGTGCCGAGGAAACGAACCGCACCGGGCCGTCAGCCCCGGAGTTTGTAGCCGAAGCCACGGACCGTCTCGATGCGGTCCTGGCCGATCTTGCCGCGCAGCCGCTGCACATGGACGTCCACGACCCGGGTGTCGCCACCCCAGCCGTAGTCCCACACGCGCTCCAGCAGCCGGTCGCGGGAGAGGACCGTGCCGGGCGAGGCGGAGAACTCCAGCAGCAGCCGCATCTCGGTGGGGGTCAGGGCGACGGGCGTGCCCGCCTTGCGGACCTCCATGCCCTCCGTGTCGACCTCCAGGTCGCCGAAGCGCAGCACCCCGCCCTCGATGCCCTGGGGCTCCTCGGCCACGGCGCCCGCCCCGCTGGCGTGGCCGAAGCGGCGCAGCACGGCCCGGATGCGGGCGACGAGCACGGCGCCGTCGAAGGGCTTGGTCACATAGTCGTCGGCGCCGGCCTCCAGGCCCAGCACGACGTCGATGGAGTCGGCCCGCGCCGACAGCATGATCACGGGGACGGTGGACTCGTCGCGGATCCGGCGGCACAGGCTGACCCCGTCCAGGCCCGGGACCATCACATCGAGCAGCGCGATGTCGGGCTGCTTGGCCCGGAAGCTCTCCAGCCCCAGCAGTCCGTCCGGCACCGCCGTCACCATGAAGCCGTCGCGCTCCAGAGCGAGCTGCGTCGCCTCGCGAATGACGTCGTCGTCCTCGACGAAAAGCACATGCGTATCGGCCACGCCGCTCTCAGCCCTCCGATCCTTCGCTCGGCACCTTGCCGTTGTTGCCGACCTTGTTGTAGTCGGTGTGGGTACGGCCCATCTCGTGGAACGCGCCGTCCGACCAGTGGTACGTCAGGACGTCGACCCCCGAGGGGCAGCAGACCGCGTCACCCGGACCGTAGACCTGCTTGGTGATCGTGAGATCCCGGCGGTCGATGTCCGCGTACACGGGCGACTGCTCGACCGTGAACACATTCTCGTACGTGTCCCCCTTGGGACGGTACACATACGAGCCGATGCCGAGGGAGTCCCCGCACGTCAGGACGTTCACCACGACGTCGGTGCCGCCGTCGTCCGTCAGCTGGCCGTAGGTGACGTCGACCGGGTACTGGTCTTTGACGCAGGGCTTGAGGTTCTTCTTGATCTGATCGCTGACCTTCGGGTCGGCCTTGATCAGCTTGATCGCGTCGACCTTCTGGGCCGGGGTGGCGGTCGTCGCGGGCATACGCGTGACCGCCTTCGCGGCGGGCTGGTTCTGCGCCGGCCCCTCCTTGCGCACCCCGTCACCGCTCGTCCCGCAGCCGGCAAGCAGAAGACCGGCGGCAGCGGCCATGGCAGTGACCGCTCCACCGGTGATCATCGCCGGCCCGAAGCCGGCGGCGCGCTTCAGGCGGCGCACCGTTCCTGCCCCCGATCGACGCGCTCGAGGGCGTGGAAGTCCAGGTCCCGGCTCTCCAGCTCCTGACGCAGCCGGGCCAGTGCGCGGTGCAGCGTGCTCTTGACCGTCCCCGTGGACATGCCGAGCGCCTCCGCGGTCTCCTCGGTGCTCATCTGCTCCCAGTGTCGCAGCACGACGACGCTGCGCTGCTTGGGTGCGAGGACCCCGAGGATGTCCATCAGCAGCGCGCGGTCGGCGTGCTGCTCCGTGCCGTCCTCGACGCTCGCGTCGGGGAGCTGCTCGGTGGGCACCTCGTCGAGCTTGCGGGCGCGCCACCACTCCGTACGGGTGTTGATCATGACGCGGCGGAGATAGGCGTCGGCCAGCGACTTGTCCGCTATCCCGTCCCAGCGGCCGTAGGTGCGCACGAGGGCGGTCTGGAGCAGGTCCTGCGCGTCGATGGGGTCCGGGACGAGACGCCGGGCGCTGCGCAGGAGGGCGTCCTGACGGTTGCGCACGTACTCCTCGAAGTCCAGCACCTTGCCGCTGCTGCCTGCCATAACCGCAGCCTCCATTCCACTCGCGTTCCCCGCGCCACGCTGGTGGTCCTCCAGCACGGGTAGGACGCTACGGAGGAGCTGTTGCGACGCGATGTGCGAGAGCCCGTCGGCTGTGGCACAGCTATCCATAGGTTGTGTAACAGCCGGAGGAATAGATCAAAGAAAGACCGGCTCTGTCCGTTTCGGAAGCAAGGTGGAGGCGGCTCCCGACGATGGCTTTGTGACCGCTGTATGACGGCTGTGCGAATCGCCGCGGGCGCCGTTACGGGCGTGCGTGCCGCGGGCTCCGCGTACGGGCGCCGCGCGGGCCGCCGACCGGTGATCGGCCCTGGGCGGCCGTCAACGGCCTGTGACGATCACCGTCAGGGGCCGACACCGGCCCGGCCCGTCACGTCAGCGGCAGCCGGTAGCGGCCGTCGGCCAGCGGCTCGACGAGCCCGTCGGCCACGAGCCCGTCCAGCGCCCGGGCCCGCTGCACCGGCTCGTGCCACACCGCGTCCAGCGCGGCCTGCGGCACCGGCGTGACCGCCTCCCGCAGCACCGCCAGCAGCTTGCCGCGCACCTGCCGGTCGGTGCCCGCGTACGTCTGGCCCCGGCGCGGCGGCCCGTCGTGGGCGGGCGAGCCGGCGGCCAGCCACGCGCACTCGGCGGCGATCGGGCACGTGCCGCACGACGGCGTGCGGGCCGTGCAGACCAGCGCGCCCAGCTCCATCGTGGCGGCGGCCCAGCGGGCGGCCACCGGCTCCTCCTCGGGCAGCAGGGCGCGGGCCAGCCGGCGCTCGGCGGCGGTCGTGGCGTTCGGCGGGTACTGGGCGCCGGTCACCGCGCGCGCGAAGACCCGGCGGACGTTGGTGTCGAGGACGGCATGCCGCTGCCCGTAGGCGAAGGACGCCACGGCCGCCGCCGTGTACTCGCCGACACCCGGCAGCGCCAGCAGCTTGGCGTGATCGCTCGGCACCTTGCCGCCGTGCCGCTCGGTGATCGCGGACGCGGCGGCGTGCAGCCGCAGCGCCCGGCGCGGATAGCCCAGCCGCCCCCAGGCCCGCACCGCCTCGCCGGGCGGCTCCGCCGCCAGGTCGGCCGGGCGCGGCCAGCGGGCCAGCCACTGCTCGTACACCGGCAGCACCCGGCTCACGGGGGTCTGCTGGAGCATGAACTCGCTGACCATCACCCCCCACGGCCCGGCCTCCGGGCGGCGCCAGGGCAGATCACGGGCGTGCACGGCGAACCAGTCGATCACCGGGGCGTGCAACAGGGTGGACGTCTGGGGTGTGGTGGCAGGCATCGCAGTCATGTCGTCTCCGATCCTGGCACGCCCACGCGGGGCGGCGAAACGGCTGGGGCCCGCGTCGGCCACCGGAGCCCCCGGCTGCCCCGATCGAGTGAGCGCCCCCACCGCCGACCGGCCCCGTGCGAGCCGCTTCGTCCACTTTCTAGGGTGATGCCATGACCGAGCCGACAGACCACCCGACAGACCAGTCGTTCGCGCCGCCCGCCGAGATCCGGGCCGCTCTGGACGCGCACACGACCTTGACCCTGGCCTACGTGGACGAGGACGGTCCGCAGGCGTGCGCGGTGCTCTACGCGGTGTCCACAGCGGCCACCGTCGGCTCCGGTGAGTCCGGTGAGTCTGTCGGGTTCGGTGAATCCGTCCCGTCGCTCCTCTTCGTCACCTCCGGCACCACCCGTCACGGGCGTGCCCTGCTCGCCGGCGACGGCCGCGTCGCCTTCACCGCACAGCGCGACGGACAGGACTGGACCTCGCTCACCGGTGTCCAGGGCCGTGGCACCTGCCGCCTCCTTCAGGGCGCTGACCGCGAGACCGCCTGGCACGCGTACAGCGCGCGCTTCCCGTACGTGGAGCGGACCGACCGGCTGCGGCAGGCGATGGAGCGCACGGGGCTGTGGGAACTGCGCCCGGACTGGCTGCGGCTGGTCGACAACGGCCGGGGGTTCGGGCACAAAACGGAATGGCGGAAGACCTTCTGACGAGCCGTACGCATGCTCGCGGACCGTGCCGGTGACCGGTCGGACCGTCACCACGGTCCCAGTTGCGGGCAGATGATGGGAAAAGCAGCCACTCCTACGGCGGGTACTGGCTGGTCCCCCGGCCGATCTCTCGTAGAGTTTTCGCGTGGGATCTCTGCGCAATCCGATCGGGCCGCTTCCTTCCTCCATCTACTGGCGGCGGAGGGCAGTTGCACTTGGCGTGCTCGGACTTCTGGCCCTGGTCGTCATCTGGTTCCTCGCCATGGACGGTGGCGGGGGCGGCTCCGAGGGCGATCAGAGCGAGGGTGCCAAGAACGGCCAGACGCCGACGGCGGATGCCACGATCACACCCGGCCCGACGCCTTCGGGGCCGCACATCGGTCAACGACCGGGCGGCCGTGGCGATTCGGGCGGCGGCGGAACCGGCGGTGGTACCGGCGGCTCAGGTGACCGTGCCGGGAGCGGCGGCGGTTCGGGAGCGGCCGGTGGCGCGGGCGGCGCGGCCGCCGCGGCCGGTGGTTTCGGCGGTGGTCCCGGACTGGCGGTGACCGGTGACAGCAAGCCGGTGGCGGCCGTGTCGAGCCTGCCCGACTGCACGCCGGGCGCGGTGCGGCTGAGCGTGCGCAGCGTCAAGGACTCCTACCGCCCGGACGAGAAGCCCAAGTTCGAACTCGTCGTGAAGAATTCCGGTGGCAGCGCCTGCAAGGTGAACTTCGGGGCCACCGCCGCCATGTTCGTCATCACCGACGACAAGGGCGAGGAGCACGTGTGGAACTCCGGCGACTGTGTCCGGGGCACGGCCGCGGTGCTCTTCGAGGTGCCGGGCTCCGGCGAGACCAAGCGCACCGTCGAGTGGGACCGCAGGCGCAGCGCCCCCCAGTGCGCCACGCCCTCCGGCCCCACGGCAGCGGTACCGGGGACCTACCGGGTCGAGGTGAAGGTGGCGGGCGTCACGGACCGCACGGAATTCACCTTGGAGAAGGCCTGAGCAGACGGACCGCGCCCCGAAGGGGCGCGGGGCCCTGACACTATGCGGCTCCGCCGCGCGGGCGCGCCCAGCCACACGCGACCCGCAGCGGCCTGACGGCATCCGGCTGAGCGGCGAAGCTAGACGTACCGCTCCAGAATCGACGACTCCGCCAGCCGCGAGAGCCCCTCGCGCACGGACCGCGCCCGGGCCTCGCCCACGCCGTCCACGGTCTGGAGGTCGTCCACGCTGGCGGCGAGAAGCTTCTGGAGCCCCCCGAAGTGGTCCACGAGCCGCTCGATGATGGCGCCGGGCAGCCGGGGCACCTTCGCCAGCAGCCGGTAGCCGCGCGGCGAGACGGCGGAGTCCAGCGTCTCGGGGGAGCCGCTGTAGCCCAGGGCACGGGCGACGATGGGCAGTTCGAGGAGCTCGGCGTGGGAGAGGGAGTCCAGGTCGGAGAGGGCCTCGGGGACCGTGCGGGTGCGCTTGGCGGTCGGCTCGGGGACGTAGTCCCGCACGACCAGCTCCCGTTCGGGCTCGACGCCCGCGATCAGCTCGTCGAGCTGGAGGGAGAGCAGCCGGCCGTCCGTGCCGAGCTCGACCACGTACTCCGCGATCTCCGTGGCGATGCGGCGGACCATCTCCAGCCGCTGGGAGACGGCCGTGACGTCCCGGACGGTGACCAGGTCCTCGATCTCCAGGGCGGACAGCGTGCCCGCCACCTCGTCCAGGCGGAGCTTGTAGCGCTCCAGGGTGGCCAGCGCCTGGTTGGCGCGGGAGAGGATCGCGCCGGACTCCTCCAGGACGCGGCGCTCCCCGCCCACGTACAGGGCGATCAGCCGCATCGACTGGCTGACGGAGACCACGGGGAAGCCCGACTGGATGGAGACGCGCTGCGCGGTGCGGTGGCGGGTGCCGGTCTCCTCGGTGGGGATCGACGCGTCGGGGTACAGCTGGACGCCCGCCCGCACGATCTTGCTGATGTCCTTGTCGATGATCAGCGCGCCGTCCAGCTTGCACAGCTCGCGCAGCCGGGTGGCCGTGAACTCCACGTCGAGGACGAATCCGCCGGTGCACATCGACTCGACGGTCTTGTCCATGCCGAGGACGATGAGCCCGCCGGTGTTGCCGCGGAGCACGCGCTCCAGGCCGTCACGCAGGGCCGTGCCGGGCGCGACGGCGCTCAGCGTGCGCATCAGCCCGTCGACCCCGGAGCCACCGGAGGCGCCTCCGGACTTGCCGGGGCCCGATGCCCGGTCGTTGGCTGCCACTGCACTCCTCAGGTCGCAAGGTCAACGGTGCCGCGGGCCGCCCTGCTGTCGCGTACGCGCCGTCGTGCACGCCGTGCGCGTCGCGCGCTGTGGTGTGCGGCGGAGCGTACGTGCGGGCGGGACCAGGGAAAGTCTACTGGCGCCCAGCCTATTCGGGAGTGGTCCTCGGGCTCGCCTCCCCGCCGGGCTCCCGGCCCGTCTCCTTGCCCGCCCCCCGGGCCGGCTCGCGGCGGGGGCGCTTGGGCAGCACGCGGAGGGCCTCGCCTATGTCCGAGACCTCCAGCACCTTCATCCCGCTGGGCACCTTGCCGGGGTCGGCGGGCACGAGGGCGTGGGTGAAGCCGAGCCGGGCCGCCTCGGCCAGCCGCCGCTGCACGCCCGTGACCCGTCTGACCTCGCCCGCCAGCCCCACCTCGCCGATGGCCACCAGGTTCTTCGGCAGGGGGGTGTCGCTGGCGGCGCTGGCCAGGGCGAGGGCGACGGCCAGGTCGGCGGCGGGCTCGGAGAGCTTCACGCCGCCGACCGTGGCGCTGTAGATGTCGCGCTTGCCGAGGGCGCTGATGCGGCCGCGCTGCTCCAGCACGGCGAGCATCATCGAGACGCGCGAGGTCTCCAGGCCCGAGGTCGTCCGGCGCGGGGAGGGGATCTGGGAGTCGACGGTCAGCGCCTGCACCTCGGCCACCAGCGGACGACGGCCCTCCAATGTCACTGTCAGACAAGTGCCCGGCACGGGCTCGGCACGCCGGGTGAGGAAGAGGCCGCTGGGGTCGGCGAGACCGGTGATGCCTTCGTCGTGGAGCTCGAAGCAGCCGACCTCGTCCGTGGCGCCGTAGCGGTTCTTCACGCCGCGCACCAGGCGCAGCCGCGCGTGCCGGTCGCCCTCGAAGTGGAGGACGACATCGACCAGGTGCTCCAGCAGGCGGGGGCCCGCGATGGCGCCGTCCTTGGTGACGTGACCGACCAGGAGCGTGGCCATGCCGCGCTCCTTGGAGGCCCGGATGAGGGCGCCGGCGACCTCGCGGACCTGGGCCATGCCGCCGGGCGCCCCGTCGATCTCGGGGGAGGCCACGGTCTGGACGGAGTCCAGGATCAGCAGCGAGGGCTTGACCGAGTCGAGGTGCCCGAGGACAGCGGACAGGTCCGTCTCGGCGGCGAGGTAGAGGTGGTCGGAGAGGGCGCCGATGCGGTCGGCGCGCAGCCGGACCTGGCTCGCGGACTCCTCGCCCGTCACATACAGCGTGCGGTGCTCGTCGGAGGCCGCCTTGGCCGCCACGTCCAGCAGCAGGGTCGACTTGCCGACGCCGGGCTCGCCCGCGAGCAGCACCACGGCGCCGGGCACCAGGCCGCCGCCGAGCACCCGGTCCAGCTCGGGGACGCCCGTGCCGCGCGCGGTGGCCTGCCGGCCGTCGACCTGGGCGATGGGCACGGCGGCGGTGGTGACCCTGCCGGGCGCGGTCGTCCGTACGGCGGGCGCGCCGCCGAACTCCTCGACGGTGCCCCACGCCTGGCACTCGGGGCAGCGGCCGAGCCACTTGGCGGTGGTCCAGCCGCACTCGGTGCAGCGGTAGGAGGGCCGGTCCTTGGCGGACGAGCGAGAGGTACGGGCAGCCATGCGGAACACCGTAGCGGTGGGCACTGACAGTCCGGTCGCGAGTTCGGCCGGTCCGGTCGTGAGTTCGGTCGTCGGTTTCGGTCGTCAGTACGTACCGTCGTGTCCGGAGCTCGGCCAATCGGGGCGGAATGTTGGGCTCCTGTCCCCCTTTGAGGGAGAGAGTCACCCGTATGGGCTAAACCTCTGTGAGCAGGGCGGACGAGGGCGCGACACCGGCCTACCGTCGCCGGGATGATGACGAGCAGGCCCGAGCCCCCCACGCATGCCACCGGCGCGCACCGCGCACCCAGCAGTGCGCCGCGAGCGGACCGGCACCAGGTCGTCGAGAGCACCACCGGCACCACCGAGCACATCGAATACGACTACGACGAGGAAGACCTCGACGAGAACAGCCCGCACCTCGACGGCCTGTTCACCTACTGCCTGTCCGTCCTGTGCGACCACGAGACCGCCGTCGCCGCCCTCGGCGAGACCCTGGCGCTCGCCGAGCGCCGGGCCGACCGCGCCCCCGCCGAGGAGGCGCACCGCGCCTGGCTGTACGCCCTCGCCCGCTGGGGGTGCCTGCGCAGGCTCGCCGAGCGCGGCCCGGACGACCCGCCGCCCGCCCCCGACGCGGGCGCCCGCGCGGAACTGGCCCTGCTCGCCTGGCCCGAGGCCGCCGGCACCACCGCCGAGCAGCGCGAGGCCCTGGAACTGGCCGTGCGCCACGGGCTCGCCCCCCACGAGGTCGCCGCCGTGCTCCGCATGGACCTCGACGCGGCACGCGTCCTGCTCTCCAGCGCCGCCTGCGAGGTCGAGCGCACCCGCACCGCGCTCGCCGTCGTCGAGTCGGGCCGCTGTCCGGTGGTCACCCGCTTCGTGGGCGACCGGGAAGTGCTGCTGGGCGCCGCGCTGCGGCGCGAGCTCGTCCGTCACGTCGACGAGTGCGCCGACTGCCGCCGTACCGCCGAGCGGGCCGTCGCGGGCGAGCCCTGGCCCGGCACGGCCGCCTCCCCGGCCGCCGCCCTGCCCGTCCTCCGCGCCCCCCGCGCCGCAGCGCGCGCCGCGATGCGCGGCGCCCTGGACGCACGCCCCACGCGCCGGCGCGCGAGCGCCCAGCGCGCCGCGACCCCGCGCTTCGACCGCGGCGGCTTCCCCCTCACCCCCAAGGACCGGGCCGCCCGCCGCAGCAGGCTGCGCAGCCGGGCCGTGACCACCACCGTCGTGGCCACGGTCGTCGCCGCGCCCCTGCTCGCCCTGTGGGCCGCCTACCGGGGCACCCCGGTCGGCGAGGGCTCGGGCGCCGCCCCGGTGTCCGCCACCGAGACCGACAGCCTGGGCGGCAGCCCCCACGAGGGCATGTACGAGGGCGCCTACGCCGATCCGTACGAGGCGACCGCCCCGGCGGGCCCCACGCGGCGCGTCAACGGCACCCCGGGGCCCATCGGCCACCGCTTCCCGGACGTTTCCGTGGCCGTCCTCGGCCCGGACGGCAGCACCACCCCGGCCGCACGCTCCGCCGACACCGCGCCCCCGGCCGCCACCACGCCGCCGCACGCTCCGGCGGGCCGTCCCGCCGACCCGGCCGGACCCGCCGCACCGGTCGGTCACGTAGGCCCCGGCAGGCTGACGGTCGAGGCGCAGCCCAGCGGCACGGCCACGCTCATCAAGCTCACCGCCGACGGTGGCGAACCGGTCAGCTGGTCGATGTCCGCCGGGGCGCCCTGGCTGCGGCTGAGCCAGCCCGGGGGAGTGCTGTGCCCGGGGCAGTCCGTGACGGTCACCGTGCTCGTCGATCACAGCCGGGAACCGGCGGGCCCCTGGAGCGCCCGAGTGGCCATCGCTCCGGGCGGCACGGTCGTCACCATCGAAGGCTGCGGCGCTCCCCGCCCGACACCGACCCCGTACCCGTCGACGACCCACCCGTCGGCGCCCCCGAGCCCGTAGCGGGGCCCGGGGTGGCTACTACTCCCGGCTGTCCGCCGGATGCGGAGCCATCGGCAGCAGCGACCCCATCCGCTGCTCGCACAGCTCCACCAGCCGCGCGTACCCCTGCTCACCCATGAGCTCCACCAGCTCCGCCCGGTACGACACGTACACCGGATCCGCGCCCACGTGCGCGGACCGCGCCGACGTGCACCACCAGTGGAGATCGTGCCCGCCCGGACCCCAGCCCCGTCTGTCGTACTCACCGATCGAAACCTGCAGCACCTGCGTGTCGTCCGGCCGGTCGATCCAGTCGTACGTACGCCGCACCGGCAGCTGCCAGCAGACGTCCGGTTTCGTCTCCAGCGGCTCGCGGCCTTCCTTCAGCGCCAGGATGTGCAGCGAGCAGCCCGCGCCGCCCGCGAAGCCGGGGCGGTTCTGGAAGATGCAGGAGCCCTTCCAGCGCCGGGTCTGCCGCTCGCCGTCCTCGTCGACCTGCGTCCACCCGGACTCCGCGCCCACCTCGTGGAACTGCCAGATCTCCGGCGTCAGCCGCGCCACGTGCCCGGCGACCCGCTGCTCGTCCTCCTCGTCGGAGAAGTGCGCGCCCAGCGTGCAGCAGCCGTCGGCGGCGCGCCCGGCCCGGATGCCCTGGCAGCCGTCGCCGAAGACGCACGTCCAGCGGGAGGTCAGCCAGGTCAGGTCACAGCGGAAGACCTGTTCGTCGTCGGCCGGATCGGGGAACTCGACCCAGGCACGGGCGAAGTCGAGCCCGACCTCGTCGGGCGCGGGGGCGTCCTTGGCGGCCTTCACCACTTTGGACCCGAGCTTGTCCGACTTCTTGGAGCTGCCGGCACCGTCGACCTGCTTGCTGGAGGCTCTTTCCCGCTCTTTGTCCGGTTTGGCCTTCTTCGTCTTCGCCACCCCTCAAGACTAAGTGCCCTCGACCACCGCAGTAGCGTTCAGGCCATGAGACTCGGTGTCCTCGACGTGGGTTCGAATACGGTCCACCTGCTGGTGGTCGACGCGCACCCCGGCGCCCGCCCGCTGCCCGCCCACTCCCACAAGACCGAGCTGCGCCTCGCCGAGCTGCTGGACGGCTCCGGCGCGATCAGCGACGCCGGGATAGAGCGGCTCATCGGCGTGATCCAGGAGGCGCTCCAGGCCGCCGAGGACAAGGGCGTCGAGGAAGTGCTCCCCTTCGCCACCTCGGCCGTCCGCGAGGCATCCAACGCCGACGCCGTCCTCAGCCGCGTCCAGCAGGAGACCGGCGTCACCCTGCCCGTCCTCACCGGCGAGGAGGAGGCCCGGCTCACCTTCCTCGCCACCCGCCGCTGGTTCGGCTGGTCGTCCGGAAAGCTCCTTGTCCTCGACATCGGCGGCGGCTCCCTGGAGATCGCCTTCGGCCTCGACGAGGAGCCCGGCGCGGCCGCCTCCCTCCCCCTCGGCGCCGGCCGCCTCACCAAGGCCTGGCTCCCCGGCGACCCGCCCGACCCCTCGGACGTCCGGGCGCTCCGCCGCCACGTGCGCACCGAGATCGCCCGTAAGGTCGGCGACTTCGCCCGCCTCGGCGCGCCCGACCACGCCGTCGCCACCTCCAAGACCTTCAAGCAGCTCGCCCGGATCGCGGGCGCGGCCCGCTCCGCCGAGGGCCTCTACACCCAGCGCACGCTCAGCCGGAAGGCGCTGGAGGAGTGGGTGCCCAAGTTGGCCACGATGACCACCGCCCAGCGTGGCAGGCTCCCCGGGGTCTCCGACGGCCGCGCGCCGCAACTGCTCGCGGGCGCGCTCGTCGCGGAGGCGGCGCTGGAGCTGTTCGGGGTCGAGGAGATCGAGATCTGCCCGTGGGCGCTGCGCGAGGGCGTCATCCTGCGCCGCCTGGACCACCTGCCCACGCCCTGAGCGGACCGCCCGGTGGGGCGGGCAGTGCCGCCCCACCGGGCGGTGCCGTGCCGCCCCACCGGGTCCCACCGTGACGTACGCGACGTACCCCTCGTACGGAACCACCTGCCCGCCGCCGGAGGGGCGGGCATACGCTGTCCCTCGTGACAGAGCCAGTGGTGCGCATTCCGGATGCGAAGGTCGCGCTGTCCACGGCATCGGTCTACCCCGAGTCGACGGCGACGGCCTTCGAGATCGCCGCCCGGCTGGGTTACGACGGTGTCGAGGTCATGGTGTGGACCGACCCGGTCAGCCAGGACATCGACGCGCTGCGTCGCCTGTCCGACTACCACCAGGTGCCCATCCTGGCCGTCCACGCCCCCTGTCTGCTGATCACCCAGCGCGTCTGGTCGACCGACCCGTGGGTCAAGCTCCAGCGCGCCCGCGCGGCGGCGGAGAAGCTGGGCGCGAGCACCGTCGTCGTCCACCCGCCGTTCCGCTGGCAGCGCTCCTACGCGCGCGACTTCGTCCAGGGCCTGTGGCGCATGGCGGGCGAGACCGACGTCCGGTTCGCCGTCGAGAACATGTACCCGTGGCGCTACCGCGACCGCGAGATGCTCGCCTACGCCCCCGACTGGGACGTCACCAAGGACGACTACCGCCACTTCACGGTCGACCTGTCGCACACGTCGACGGCCCGCACGGACGCCCTCCAGATGATCGACCGGATGGGCGACCGGCTCGCCCACATCCACCTCGCCGACGGCAACGGCTCCGCGAAGGACGAGCACCTCGTCCCCGGACGCGGCAAGCAGCCCTGCGCCGAGGTGCTGGAGCGCCTGGCGACGAGCGGTTTCGACGGGCACGTCGTGATCGAGGTCAACACCCGCCGGGCCATGTCCGCCGCCGAGCGTGAAGCGGACCTGGCGGAGGCCCTGGCCTACACCCGCCTCCACCTCGCCTCCCCGACGGGAGCGCCGAGGGCGGGAGCGCCGAGGACGGGGGCCCCGAGACCGTGACGACGAGCGAGGAACCGCCGACTGGAGGCCGTGAGGACCAGCCCCCGGCCCAAGGCCGGGAGGAGCGTCCCCCCGCCCCCCGCCGTCGCGGCCGTCCCGCCCGTGCCGACGCGGGCGACGGCCCCGGCGCGCGCGAGCGCATCCTCACCGCCGCCCGCGCCGAGTTCGCCGAGCGCGGCTACGACAAGGCGTCCATCCGCGGCATGGCCAGGAGCGCCGGCGTCGACCCCGCGCTCGTCCACCACTACTTCGGCCCGAAGGAACAGATCTTCGCCGCGGCCGTCGAGACGGCCTTCGCGCCCGCCCTCGACGCCCAGGCGGTCGTCGTCCAGGGCCCGCTGGACAGCGCGGGCGAGCGGCTGACCCGCTTCGTCCTGGGGCTGTGGGAGGACCCGGTCACCCGCGAGCCGCTGCTCGCGATCGTGCGGTCGGCCGTGGCCAACGAGGCCGCCGCCGAGGTCTTCCGGAACCTGGTGTACACCCGGCTGATGACCCGCATCGCCGCCGAGCTGACGGCCCCCGACGCACAGCTGCGGTCCGAGCTGGCGGCGGCGCACCTGGTCGGCGTGATCATGCTGCGGCACGTCATCAAGATCGAACCGCTGGCGTCCAGGGACATTGGACAGGTCGTGGCGATGGTCGCCCCGGCGGTCCAGCGCCACCTGACGGGCGACCCGGCCGCGTAAGGCCCCCGGATACCCCGCCGCATCTCGCATCCCGGAAACCCTGTCCGCCTCGCGGACCGGCGGCGTAGGCTCGGACGTCCGAGACACAAGGAGTGAGCAGGATGCCCGAGCTGAGGTCCCGCACTGTCACCCACGGCCGCAACATGGCGGGCGCCCGAGCCCTTCTGCGGGCCGCGGGCGTAGCGCGCGAGGACTTCGGCAAGCCGATCATCGCGGTCGCGAACAGCTTCACGGAGTTCGTCCCGGGCCACACCCACCTCCAGCCGGTCGGCCGGATCGTCTCCGACGCGATCAAGGCGGCGGGCGGCATCCCCCGCGAGTTCAACACCATCGCCGTCGACGACGGCATCGCCATGGGCCACGCGGGCATGCTCTACTCGCTGCCCTCCCGCGACCTGATCGCCGACTCCGTCGAGTACATGGTCGAGGCCCACCGCGCCGACGCCCTGATCTGCATCTCCAACTGCGACAAGATCACCCCGGGCATGCTCATGGCCGCGCTGCGCCTGAACATCCCCGTCGTCTTCGTCTCCGGCGGCCCCATGGAGGCCGGCCAGGCCACCCTCGTCGACGGCACGGTCCGCAAGCTCGACCTGATCAACGCCATCGTCGACTCGGTCGACGAGAACGTCTCCGACGAGGACGTGCTGCGCATCGAGGAGAACGCCTGCCCGACCTGCGGCTCGTGTTCCGGCATGTTCACCGCCAACTCGATGAACTGCCTCACCGAGGCCATCGGCCTCTCCCTCCCGGGCAACGGCTCCGTCCTCGCCACCCACACCGCCCGCAAGGCGCTCTACGAGAACGCCGGCCGCACGGTCGTGGAGATCACCAAGCGCTACTACGACCAGGGCGACGAATCCGTCCTGCCGCGCAACATCGCCACCCGCGCCGCCTTCGACAACGCCATGGCCCTCGACATCGCCATGGGCGGCTCCACCAACACGATCCTCCACCTGCTCGCCGCCGCCCAGGAGGCCGGGCTCGACTACGACCTCAAGGACATCGACGCCGTCTCGCGCCGCGTCCCCTGCCTGGCCAAGGTCGCCCCGAACATCGCCCCCGGCGGCACGTACTACATGGAGGACGTCCACCGCGCGGGCGGCATCCCCGCCATCCTCGGCGAGCTCTACCGCGCCGGCCTCCTCGACGAGGACGTCCACTCCGTGCACTCGCCGACGCTGGCCGAGTGGCTCAAGACCTGGGACGTGCGCGGCGGCTCCCCGTCCGCCGAAGCCGTCGAGCTGTGGCACGCCGCCCCCGGCTGCGTCCGCTCCGCGACCGCCTTCTCGCAGTCCGAGCGCTGGGAGTCCCTCGACGTGGACGCCGCCGGCGGCTGCATCCGCTCCGTCGAGCACGCGTACTCCAAGGACGGCGGACTGGCCGTCCTCAAGGGCAACCTGGCCGTCGACGGCTGCGTGGTGAAGACCGCCGGCGTCGACGAGTCGATCTGGACGTTCGAGGGCCCGGCCGTCGTCTGCGAATCGCAGGAGGAGGCCGTCGACAAGATCCTCTCCAAGGTGGTGAAGGAGGGCGACGTCGTCGTCATCCGCTACGAGGGCCCGCGCGGCGGCCCCGGCATGCAGGAGATGCTCTACCCGACGTCCTTCCTCAAGGGCCGCGGCCTCGGCAAGGCCTGCGCCCTGGTGACGGACGGCCGCTTCTCCGGCGGCACATCGGGGTTGTCGATCGGCCACGCCTCGCCCGAGGCCGCCTCGGGCGGCACGATCGCGCTTGTCCACGACGGCGACCGCATCCGCATCGACATCCCGTCCCGCTCGATCGAACTCCTCGTCCCGGAGGACGAACTGGCCGCCCGCCGCGAGGCCCTCGGCGGCACGTACGCGCCGAAGAACCGCGACCGCAAGGTCTCGGCGGCCCTCCGCGCCTACGCGGCCATGGCGACGAGCGCGGACAAGGGCGCGGTGCGGGACGTCAGCAAGCTGGGGTGAGAAAGCTGGGGTGAGAACGGGCCCTCGGCGGGGCGGCGCGCCCTACCGCCACCCCGCCGGATTCCGCGCGTCCACCGCGAACACCGTTCCGTCCGGCGCCGCGCCGAACACCTTCCCGTCCGCGACGACCGGCGCGGGGAGCAGCTCCAGGAAGCCCCGCCCGGCCCGACCGAGGCGGGGCGTCGTCTGCCCCAGCAGCGCCCCGCGCCCGGCGTCCACGGCCAGCAGCCGCCCGTCGGCGGCGGAGAAGTACAGCCGACGTCCCTCCTCATCAGCGACCAGCGCCGACGCGTTGGCCACGGACGTCTCCATCCGCCACAGCTGCCCCGGGGTATGCCCGGGCGGCGTGTCCGCCGTATCGACCGCGGTCAGCCCGCCGTCCGAGGACAGGACGTAGACCAGGTCCCCCTTCGCGAGGACGCTCGATGCGTCCAGCGGCGTGCGGAGCGGAATCCGCCGCTCCCGCCCGATCCCGGGGGTGTACCGGACGACAGCGGAAATCTGCGTCCGCGCATTGGCCTCGCTGAGATAAACGCTGCCGTTCGGCCCGGCGCCGACCGCCGTCAGCGCACCGTCCGCCGTCCACCGCCACAGCGTCGTACCCCGCACCGGGTCGACGCCGACGACCTGCGTGTGCCGCCCGTCGGGCGCGAGGGCGACGCCGATGGCGTCACGTCCGTAGAAGGAGAAGACGGGCTTGATCCCACCTGGCAGCGCGTGCCGCCACCGCTCCCGGTTCGTCGCCCCGTCGACCGCCGTGATCACCCCGTCCCCGGCGACCAGCAGCACCGTGTCGCCCGCGTGGTAGACCCGCCCGTCGTACGCCGACACATCGCGGGTCCAGCGCGGCTCACCCGTGGCCGGGTCGAGCGCGGACAGCTCCCGCTTGTCCGGCGACAGCGCGTGCACCAGCCCACCGGACACATGCGGCGCACGCGCCCCGCTGACACCGGCCGCACCGCTCGCACCAGGCCGGTCGCTGCTCGCTGCCGGCCGCCGCCAGGTGACCTTGCCGGAGGCGGCGTCGATACGGGCCGCGTGCACGTCCCGCCCGGCGCAGTACAGGGCGCCGTCCGCGTAGGTACAGAACCCGGCCCGCACCTCACCGTTCCCGGCGGGGTCCGCCAGGACGGACGTCTCCCACGGGCGCCAGGACGAACCCGCGGGAGTGGGGTGGTCGCTGTGCGCCGGCTGCTTGCCGAGGTCCTCCGCCTCCTCCATCACCCAGGCGCCGCCCGCTATCAGCGCGACGGCGGCCACGGCGGCCGCCGCGCCCCGTCGGAACCGCGACATCCGCCGGGAGGAAGGGGAATGGGAAGGAGCGACCGAAGCGACTGAAGCGACTGAGGCGACTGAAGCGACCGAAGAACCCGCGACTGGAGAAGCCGTCACCGGAGAGGCCGTCACCGGCCCGGGCTCCGGCGTCGGCAGCATCGCCATGATCGCGTCGGGCGTCGGCCGGTCCGCCGGCTCCTTCGCGAGACAGGCCCGGATCAGCGGTACGAGATCGTCCGGCACCCCCGTCAGATCGGGCTCGTCGTGGACGACCTGGTACGCGACGATGTACGGACTCTCCGACTCGAACGGCCCCCGCCCCGTCGCCGCGTGCACCAGCAACGACGCCAACGCGAACACGTCCGCCGCCGGCCCCACCTCACGCGGCCGCTGGAACTGCTCCGGGGCCATGAAGGGCGGCGTACCGATCAGCTTGCCGGTCTCCGTGCGCAGCTCGCTGTCGTACGGCCGGGAGATCCCGAAGTCGATCACCTTCGGACCGTCCTCGGCGAGCAGCACATTGCTGGGCTTGAGGTCCCGGTGCACGACGCCCGCCCGGTGGATGTCGCGCAGCGCCTCCGCGAGCCCGGCCGCCAGCCGCCGCACCTCGTCGGAGCTCAGCGGCCCGTTCCGCTTCACCTGCTGGGAGAGCGTGGGACCGGGGACGTAGAGGGTGGCCATCCACGGCCGTTCACCATCGGGATCGGCGTCCACGACGGACGCGGTGAACGCACCGCTCACCCGTCGCGCCGCCGCGACCTCCTGCCGGAAACGCGCCCTGAACTCGGGGTCCGCCGCGTACTCCGCGTGCACCACCTTGACCGCGATGCGCAGCCCGGAGGGCGAGCGCGCCAGATGGACGACGCCCATGCCGCCCGAGCCGAGGCGCCCCTCCAGCCGGTACCGGCCCGCGTACTGCGGATCGTCCGCTTCCGGCCCGGTCCCCGTACTGCGCAGCGGCGGCATGCCCCACCCCCGTGTCACCCGTGTGATTCGACCGCTTTCGGCGGCTTGCGGAGCCTAATCGATGGGGCAGGGGGTACCGGGGAGGCGCAGCCGCGCGTTGCTAGCCTGCACATGTCATTCACCTCACGGGGGAGAACACCATGGCGTACTACTCGATCGCTCCCGGCTATCAGGTCAATGTCCGCCGGGGCCCCAGCAGCGACAGCGAACTGGTCAAGGTCCTCCCGCAGGGCTCCAGCGTCTCCATCCGCTGCCAGACCCGCGGCGAGACCGTCTCCGGCCCGTGCGGCACGACGGACGTCTGGGACTGCATCGCGCCGGGCCAGTACGTGTCCGACGCGTATGTGAAGACGGGCAGCAGCGGCTACGTGGCCGTCGCCTGCTCGGGCTGAGGCCGACAAAGCCGCTTCGCCACCGGCTCGCCGCCGCCTCGCCGCCGGACGCGCGGCCCTGGCGATAATCGACGTATGAGCGGCGAGCACGAGATGGCGACCGGACCCCGGCCCGAACCAATCCGGTTCTTCGGTACGACCTGGGTCGAGCACGACGGCGGCTACGCCCTGCGCCGGGCCGGGCTCGCCGTGGGCTCCCTGGCAGCGGCGGCGGCCGGCGCGTTCGTCCTCCGCCTGGGGTACGAGGGCCTGGCCATCGCCCAGGTGGGCGGCCTGATCAACGCGATGGTCGTCGTGGCCTTCGCCGTCTGCAGCGCTCTCGCCTTCCGTCGTACATGGGAGCGGTTCGTCCGCCGCCCGGAGGGCCCGGCGGACGCGGCGGCCGAACGCTCGATGCAGAGCATCATGATGATCGGCTTCCTGGGCACCCTGCTCGCCTACTTCTTCCGCAGCCTCATGGAGGCCCCGGGCGAGAAGCTCCACCGCGCCGAGTACGACGCGGCCCGCGCCCGCCACGAGCGCCGCCGTACGACCCGCACGGGCAACCCCGCGGCGCGGGCGCCAAAGGGGCGGCGCAAGCACCCCTGAACCTCGTGTAGAGTTCTCCGAGTTGCCACACGGCAACGACCTCCACTACTTGGACGGCTTCCCTGAACGGGAAGAATTTCGGCTTGCCGAAATTCGGAACGGGCACCGATTAGGCGCCCCGGGGAAAATCCGCTAAAGTAGTGATCACGCCGGAGGCCGAAAGGCCGAAAGC
>NZ_JBTOLC010000024.1:0-97248 GCF_054551825.1 Streptomyces sp. L500 | reverse complement strand
GGGTACTTCTTCTTTCTGTTTCTCGGGACGTGGGAGGAGAGGGGTGCGGAGGGGTCCGGCGGTCAGCCGTGGACCGCCGCGGAGTGGGGGCGGGCGAGGTTGTCCGGGTGGAGGATCTCCTCGAGCCGCTCCGGGGTGAGCAGGCCCTTGGCCAGGACGAGGTCGCGGACGGAGGCGCCGGTGGTCAGGGCCTCCTGGGCGACGGCGGTGGCCTTCTCGTAGCCGATGTGCGGGTTGAGGGCGGTGGCCAGGCCGATGGACTGCCCGACCAGCTGGGCCAGGTGCTCGCGGTTGGCGGTGATGCCGGTGACGCACCGCTCGGCCAGCGTCAGGCAGCCGGACCGCAGGTGGGCGATGCTCTTGAGGAGGCTGTGCGCGATGACCGGCTCGAAGGCGTTGAGCTGGAGCTGGCCGGACTCGGCGGCCATGGTGACGGTCACGTCGTTGCCGATGACCTCGAAGGCGACCTGGTTGACGACCTCCGGGATCACCGGGTTGACCTTGCCGGGCATGATGCTCGAACCCGCCTGCACGGCCGGCAGGTTGATCTCGGCGAGACCGGCGCGCGGGCCGCAGGAGAGCAGCCGCAGGTCGTTGCAGGTCTTGGAGAGCTTGACGGCGATCCGCTTGAGCACACCGGACAGCTGGACGAACGCGCCCATGTCCTGGGTGGCCTCGACGAGGTCACCGGCGACGCTCAGCGGGATGCCCGTGATCGCGCCGAGGTGGCGGCAGGCGAGCTCGGGGTACTCGGGGTGGGCGTTGAGGCCGGTGCCGATGGCGGTGCCACCGAGGTTGATCTCCCGGAGCAGGGCGCGGGCCTCCTCCAGGCGGGCCCGGTCCTCGGCCAGCATGACGGCGTACGCGGCGAACTCCTGGCCCAGCGTCATGGGCACCGCGTCCTGGAGCTGGGTGCGGCCCATCTTGAGGACGTCCGCGAACTCCTCCGCCTTGGCGGCGAAGGCCAGCCGGAGGACCTCCATGGCCTCCAGCAGCCCGTCGGCGGCGAGCTGGAGGGAGAGCCGGACGGCGGTGGGGTAGACGTCGTTGGTGCTCTGCCCGGCGTTGACGTCCTCCAGGGGGTGGAGGCGGCGGTAGTCGCCCTTGGCGTGACCGAGGTGCTCCAGCGCCCGGTTGGCGATGACCTCGTTGGCGTTCATGTTGGTGGAGGTGCCGGCGCCGCCCTGGATCACGTCGACGACGAAGTGGTCGTGGAGGCGGCCGGCGCGGATCTCCTCGCAGGCCCGCACGATGGCGTCCGCCTTGTCGCCGGGCAGCAGGCCCAGGTCGCGGTTGGCCTGCGCGGCGGCCTGCTTGACGGCGGCCAGCGCGGTGACGAGGTCGGGGTACGCGGCGATCGGGGTGCCCGTGATGGGGAAGTTCTCCACGGCCCGCAGCGTGTGGACGCCGTAGTACGCGTGGGCGGGGACGTCCCGGTCGCCGAGGAGGTCGTGCTCGCTGCGGAACAGGGTGCTGTCGGGTGCGGTGGCGGGGTGGGGGACGGTGGCCGTCATCGGGGGTCCGATCGGGTGCGGTGGTGGTGGGGGGAGACGGTGGTGGGGGATCAGGCGTTCGCGCTGCGGGGTGATCAGGCCGCAGCGTGCGCGTCGGCGGCCGGCGCGGGGGCCCCGAGGGCCCGGCGCAGCGCCTCGGCGCGCGCGGCCGGGTCGGTGGCGGCGAGCGTCGCGGCGAGGACGGCTATGCGTGCCTGGCCGGCGCGCAGCGTGCCGGTGAGCACGGCTCCGCCGGCGACGAGGTCCACGGCGCCGCCGTGGGTGTAGATCTCGGCGACGGAGCCGCTGGGCACGCGCGTGGTCACGGCGACGAGCACACCGCGCGAGGCCGCGCCGGCGACGGCGGCGGCGATCTCCGGGGTGGCGTTGCCCGCGCCGGTCGCCACCAGGACGACGCCCTGGGCGCCCGCGCCGACGGCGGCGTCGAACAGGAGGGTGTCCGCGTCGCAGTGGTGCATGACGACGTCGACCCGGGGCAGCGGGCCGTCCGCCGCCGGCAGCGGGAGGGGCTCGGGCCGCTCGGGCCGCCGGTGGATGACGACGCCGCTGGGGCCCACGTCGGCGACGCGGCTCCCGGAGGGGTCGGCGAAGGCGTCGGCGGCCAGGGTCTGGACCTTGATCGTGCCGCGCGCGGCGTGCACCTGGCCGTCGAAGACGACGAGCACGCCGAGGTCGCGCACCGAGGCGGCGGTCAGGAGGGCGTCGTGGAGGTTGCGCGGCCCGTCGCCGTTGGGGTCCTCCAGCGGCAGCTGGGCGCCGGTGAAGACCACCGGGCGGGGGTCGGCGTGGTGGAGGTCCACGAAGAAGGCGGACTCCTCCAGGGTGTCCGTGCCGTGGGTGACGACGATGCCGGCCACGTCGGGGTCGGCCAGCACCTCGTGCACCGTGCGCAGCAGCGCGAGCTGGTCGGCGGTGGTCAGCCGGGCGCTGTTGACGCTCATCAGGTCCACGACCCGCACGCTCACGCCGTCGGGCACGGCGGCCGTCGCCAGGACGTCCCCGCCGCGGGCGTCGGCGGCGAAGCCGGACCCCTGCCAGCGGCTGGCGATCGTTCCGCCGGTGCTGATGACGACGACCTGTCCCACGTCGGCTCACTTCTGCTCGTAGTTCATGACCGTTGTGCGCGCCGGGGGCGCACGCCGGTTTGTTCGGGGCAACGATATGACGAATCGGGCGCAATCGGTTTGCCATGTCGGGCGCGGTGACGCGCGTAGCGTGGTGGATAATCGCGTGATGGACCAGATCGACAGGAATATCTTGCGCGAGCTCCAGAAGGACGGCCGACTGACCATCCAGGACCTCGCCCAGCGCGTGGGCCTCACCTCGTCCCCCTGTATGCGCCGCGTCCGCCAGCTGGAACAGGACGGCGTGATCCAGGGCTACCGGGCGGTGATCAACCCGGAGGCCGTCGGGCGGGGCTTCGAGGTGCTCGTCTCCATCGAGGTCAAGCGCGACCGGGAGGCGGTCGAGGCGTTCGAGGCCGCGCTCCAGGGCATCCCGGACGTGATCGAGGCGTACCGGCTCTTCGGCAGCCCGGGCTGTCTGCTGCGCATCGCGGTCGCCGACCTCACGGCCTACGAGCGGCTGTGGATCGAGCGCCTCACCACGCTGTCGGGCATCACCGAGGTCAACTCGCAGATCATCATGAAGCGGGTCAAGGAGCCGCGAGGTCTTCCCGTCGACGACTGACCTCGCACATGATGAGGCGTCATACAACGCTCAACGAAAGAGAAGCCAGGGGTATGTCCGTCATCCACCGCACCACCCTCACGCCCACCAAGGACGAGCTGCTCGCCTCCTGGCTGCCCTCCCGGCCGTGGTACCGCCCCGGAACGGGCGCGCCGCAGCTGACCAAGGCGGGTGGGTTCCGGCTGGACGACCCGGCCGGGGAGGTCGGGATCGAGTTCATGGTGACGACCGACGCGGCGGGCCCGGAGCCGGTCAGCTACCTGGTGCCGCTCACCTACCGGGGCGCCCCGCTGGAGGGCGCGGAGGACGCCCTCGTCGGGACCATGGACCACGGTGTGCTGGGCAAGCGCTGGGTCTACGACGGCTGCCACGACCCGGTGTTCACCACGGCGATCCTCGCCCTGATCGAGGGCCGGGCCCAGGCCCAGGCCCAGAGCGTCAGCGACACCCCCGACGACGGGATCGGCCGCTCCTTCACCGGGCAGGGCCCCGTGCCGGCGGCCTTCACCTCCGTCACCGACGGCACGGAGGCCACCGAGCTGACGGGGGCGCCGCACGGCGCCGCGCTCCGCCTGAACCGGGTCCTGCGCCCCGGCCCGGACACCGCACCCGAGGGCACGGCCGGTCACGTCCTGGGCTGGTGGAACCTCCAGGACGGCACCCGCGTCCAGGGCCTCTTCGCCACCCTGAGCATCACCACATCGCGGGACTGATCCGCGCTGCCCGTACCCGGCTCCGGCCGGGTACGGGCCCGGACGGCGCGGCGGCGGGTCAGTCGCAGAGGGACCCGTCGTCGAAGGCCGCGCCGTCGAGCGCGAGCGTCAACTTCTCGAGGAGCGCGCGCAGTTCCCCGGCCTCCTGGGCGGTGAAGCCCGTGGCCGTCGCGATCCGGACCGGCACGAGGGCCGCCTCCTCGCGCAGGGCCGTGCCCGCCGGGGTGAGGCGGACGAGCACGGACCGCTCGTCCCGCGCGCTGCGCTCGCGGTGCACGAGCCCGGCCGCCTCCAGGCGCTTGAGGAGCGGGGAGAGCGTCCCGGAGTCCAGGCGCAGGAGCTCGCCCAGCCGCTTCACGGGCAGCTCGGTGTGCTCCCAGAGGACCATCATCACCAGGTACTGCGGGTAGGTGAGGCCCAGGTCCTTGAGCAGCGTGCGATAGACGGCGCCGAACGCGCGGGAGGCGGCGTTCAGGGAGAAGCAGAGCTGCCGGTCCAGGCGGAGGAGGTCCTCGCGGGGCGCGCGCTCGGAGGGGGCGGTCGGCGGCTTCGTCATGCGCCCAGGGTATCTCGCCGGACATTTAATTGCGCACAACTCAATCGTGCACTACTTTGATGGGTGTCAGGCGGGCCGGAGAGGCCCTCGCCGCGATCTCCGAGAGGGATGGTTCCCATGGAAGCCCTGTACACCGCCGTCGCCACCGCCACCCACGGCCGTGAGGGCCGCGCCGTCAGCTCCGACGGCCTCCTCGACGTCCAGCTGGCCCTCCCCGCGCAGCTGGGCGGCAACGGCGCCGGCACGAACCCGGAGCAGCTGTTCGCCGCCGGGTACGCGGCGTGCTTCGCCAGCGCCCTGGGCCTGGTCGGCCGGCAGGCGAAGGTCGACCTCGGCGACGCCGCGGTGACCGCCGAGGTCGGCATCGGCAAGGAGGGCGAGGGCTTCGCGCTGGCGGTCACGCTGCGCGTGGAGCTGCCCGACGCGGTCGACGCCGCGACGGGCCGCAAGCTGGTCGAGCAGGCCCACCAGGTCTGCCCCTACTCCAACGCCACCCGCGGCAACATCCCGGTCGAGCTCGTCGTCGAGTGACGCCACGCGGCCGAAGCGGGCCCTCGACGGGGCCCGCCGGCCGCCGAACGAAGAGTTCTCGTCATCCTCGGACACCGCACACCCCGGTCCCCGCACGGCCTCCCCGCCGCCGACCCGGACATGTCGACCCCGACGCCGGCGGTGAACCACCGGGCCCGAACGGCCCAATCGATCTTCCCCCAAAGGCCCTTGACACGCCGACCGGAGTGACTCAAGTGGCCAGAGGGTCCTCCGATCCGTATGTGGCGTGAATCCGACCCACCCGGCCGCCCGCTTTCGACCGGTGCCATCCCGGCCTGATTCACTCCCGCCGGAGCGCCGTCACCGCAGGTCACCGCCGTGGGCAGCCGCGCTCCGCAGGCCGTTACGGGCCCCGAGACGGAAGGACCTGGGATGTCGACCTCAGCGCTGCCGGACCAGCCGGAGCAGCAGGAGTACTCCGGTGCCCAGGCACAGCTCAGCCTGGGCATCGCGGCGGCGCGGAACCTCGCGACCACCACCAAGTCCCTGCCGCAGATGCAGGGCATCAGCTCGCGCTGGCTGATCCGCATGCTGCCGTGGGTCCAGGTCAGCGGCGGCACCTACCGGGTCAACCGGCGGCTCGTCTACGAGGTCGGGGACGGCCGCGTGACCTTCGTCCAGGAGGGCGCGAGCGTCAGGGTCGTCCCCGCCGAGCTCGGCGAGCTGCCCCTGCTGCGCGGCTTCGCCGACATGGGCGTCCTGCGCGCCCTGGCCGACCGCTTCGAGCAGCGGGAGTACGAGCCCGGCCAGGTCATCACCGAGGCCGGCCGGCCCACCGACCACGTGTACCTGATCGCCCACGGCAAGGTGGAGAAGCTCGGCACCGGCCACTACGGCGAGGACACCCGCCGGGGCGTGCTGGCCGACGGCGGCTTCTTCGGCGGGCGGACCCTGGACCCCGAGCCCGGCGACTGGGACGTGACGGCCCGCGCCCTGACCGCCTGCACCGTACTCGCCCTGCCGCGCCACGCGTACGAGGAGGTGGCCGGCCGCAGCGAGGCGCTGCGCGCCCACGTCCAGCGGCGCCGCGCCGAGGGCGAGCGCCCCCGCAACAAGCGCGGCGAGGCCGACATCGCCCTCGCCGCCGGGCACACCGGCGAGCCGGTCCTCCCGGGCACCTTCGTCGACTACGAGCTCGAACCGCGCGAGTACGAGCTGAGCGTCGCCCAGACCGTCCTGCGGGTCCACAGCCGGGTCGCCGACCTCTACAACGACCCCATGAACCAGGTCGAGCAGCAACTGCGCCTGACCGTCGAGGCGCTGCGCGAACGCCAGGAGCACGAGCTCGTCAACAACCGCGAGTTCGGTCTGCTGCACAACGTCGACTACAGCCAGCGCGTCCAGACCCACTCCGGCCCGCCCACCCCGGACGACATGGACGAGCTGCTGAGCATGCGCCGCAGCACCAAGTTCTTCCTCGCCCACCCGAAGGCCATCGCCGCCCTCGGCCGCGAGTGCAACAAGCGCGGGCTCGCCTTCGACACCGCCGACGTCAACGGCCACGGCATGCCCGCCTGGCGCGGCGTGCCGATCCTGCCCTGCGGCAAGATCCCCGTCACGGACGAGGGCACCTCCTCGATCCTCGCCATGCGCACCGGCGAGTCCGCCGGCGGCGTGGTCGGCCTGTGGCAGACCGGCATCCCCGACGAGTACGAGCCCGGCCTGAACGTCCGCTTCATGGGCATCAACGACCAGGCCGTCATCTCCTACCTGGTCAGCACCTACTACTCCGCCGCCGTGCTCGTGCCGGACGCCCTCGGCGTGCTCGAGAACGTCCAGATCGCCGGCGCGCCTTCCTGACACCGCCGCACCCGAGAACGGAGAGGAACGGAGAGAACCGGTGTCGCTGCTGTCCCGCATGTCCGCGCCCTCGGCCACCCACGACGTGGCGAGGCTGGTGGCCACACTGCTGTCCCACCGGAGCGGGGCGGCACCCCTCGTGCCCGGCGCCCGCGCCGCGCACGGCGACGTCCACCGGCGCGCGGCGTCCGTGCCGGAGGCGCTCCGGGCCGTGCCCACCGGGCCGACCGGCCTCGGCACCTCCGGCCTCCGGATCCCGCCCGCCCGGCCCGCCACCGGGACGCCGACCGGGGCGCCGACCGCGGCGACGAGCGCGTCCGGTATGTCGAACGCCGTCGTCCCCGAGCTGTACTGCCCGCCGCCACTCCGCGACGATCGGGCCCTCGGCGAGGAGGTCAACGACCGGCTCGTCGCCTGGGCCGAGAAGATCGGCATCTACCCGGAGCGGCTCGACCGCGTCCGGAGCACCGACCTCGGGCGCATGATGATGCTCGTCCACCCCCAGACCGACGACCCGGACCGGCTGCTGGCGGCCGCCCGGTGCGCGCTCGCCGAGTGGGCCACGGACGACTACTACTGCGACGACGAGACCATGGGCTCCTCCCCGGCCCACCTAGGCGCCCACCTCGGGACCGCCCTCGCGGCCGTCGACCCCGCCCACCTCCCCGAGCCCCACGCCTCGGAGCTCGACGAGGCCCTGCGCGCGGACCCCGTCCGCGCCGCCCTCCGGTCCGGCTTCGAGCACCTCGCCCGCTACGCCGACCCGAGCCAGCTGGCCCGGGTGCGCCAGGAGATCGGCGGACTGTTCGTCGGATACGGGCAGGAGGGCTCCTGGCGCAGCACGGGGAAGATGCCCGCCGTCTGGGAGTACCTCGCCCACCGGCGCTTCAACAGCTTCCTGCCCTGCATCGCCCTCGTCGACGTGATGGACGGACACCCGCTGTCCGCCGCCGAGTACGCCGAACCGCGCGTGCGCCGCGTCGTCACCATGGCGGGCACCGCGAGCACGCTCGTGAACGACCTCTACTCGATGGCCAAGGAGAAGGACGCCACCGGCCTCCACTTCAACCTGCCCGCGGCGATCGTCGCGGAGGAGAAGTGCTCGCTCCGGGAGGCCGTCGAGCGAAGCGCCGCGATCCACGACGAGCTCGTGCGCTCCTTCGAGAGGGAGGCGGCCGCCCTCAGCCTCACCGGCTCCCCGGCCCTGCGCCGCTTCCTGGCCGGCGTGTGGGCCTGGCTCGGCGGCAACAAGGCCTGGCACGCCGGCAGCGCCCGCTACGGCACGTCGTAAGTTGTACACCGTTAAGGAGAACGAGTTGACCACCACGCCCTCCGCCCCCGCGGCAGTCCTGCGCACCGAGTTCCAGAAGGCGGTGGCCGCGTACTGGAACACCAACCAGCAGGACCCGGTCAACCTGCGCCTGGGCGAGGTCGACGACCTGTACCACCACCACTACGGGCTCGGCGACTACGACCCCTCGGTCCTGGAGGGGCCCGCGGCGACCCGGGAGCAGCGGATCATCGAGGAGATGCACCGCCTGGAGACCGCCCAGGCCGATGTCCTCCTCGACCACCTGGGCGCCATCACCCCTCAGGACCGCCTCCTGGACGGCGGTTCCGGCCGCGGCGGCACGAGCGTCATGGCGCACCAGCGCTTCGGCTGCGCGGTGGACGGCGTGTCGATCTCGGAGTACCAGGTCGGCTTCGCCAACGAGCAGGCGCGCAAGCGCGGTATCGACGAGAGCGTGAAGTTCCACTTCCGCAACATGCTCGACACCGGCTTCGAGACCGCCTCCCGCCGGGCGATCTGGACCAACGAGACCACCATGTACGTGGACCTCTTCGAGCTGTTCGGCGAGTTCTCCCGGCTCCTGGAGTTCGGCGGCCGGTACGTGTGCATCACCGGCTGCTCCAACGACGTCAAGGGCCTGCGCTCCAAGGCGGTCAGCCGCATCGACGAGCACTACACCTGCAACATCCACCCGCGCAGCACGTACTTCAAGGCCCTGGCCGCGAACGGCCTGACGCCGATCAGCGTCGTGGACCTCACCCCCGCCACCATCCCCTACTGGGAGCTGCGCGCGAAGTCCGAGGTGGCCACGGGCATCGAGGAGGCGTTCCTCACCGCGTACAAGGAAGGCAGCTTCCACTACCTGCTCATCGCCGCCGACCGCGTCTGACGCGCGCCGGGTCCACTCGGGTCTACTCCTCCGTGAGGGCGCTCCGCACCTCCTTGCCGGCCTCGTCGAGCTGCTTGGGGGACCTCTCGCGCAGCGCCTTCTCACGGTCGGCTCTCGGCAGTCCGCTCAGGAAGAACCTGGCGTCGTCGGAGAGCTGCTGACGCTTGTCGTCCATGTCTTTGTCCTTGGCCACGGGACCTCCCTCGATCCGGCCGGAACGCTCTTCCTCACAGTGGACAGCGTCCGTGCCGAGTCGGCTCCCGGAGGCGTCCAAGTGGATGAACGCCGCGAGACGCCCTTCATTCGCCAATTTTCTGCCCGATTTCGGGCAGGAGCGTGGATGTTTCATGGTCCCGTGCCTAGGGTGATCGCTTGTGTTCGAGCCCAAGCGAAAGGACAGCCGCATGCGTTCGCTCCCCACCGGCGTCGAGGCCGTGGTCTTCGACTGTGACGGCCTGCTGGTCGACACCGAGCCCTGCTGGACCGTCGCGGAGACGGCCGTCTTCGCGGCGCACGGCCACCCCTTCGGTCCCGAACAGAAGGCGCTGGTCATCGGCCGGACCCTGGAAGCCGCGGGCGAGGCCATGGCCGGGTACTTCGGGCGCCCCGGCGCCGGCGCCGAGATCGCCGACGAACTCCTGCGCAGGGTCCGCAAGGAGCTCGCCCAGGGCGCCGCGGCGCTCCCCGGGGCGGCGGAACTGGTGCGTGCCTGCCGGGCGGCCGTCCCCGTCGCCGTGGCCAGCAACAGCCCCCGGGAACTGCTGGACGCGGCGCTGGGATCGGCCGGCCTCGCCGAGTACTTCACCCACTCGTTCGCCGCCGACGAGGTGCGTCATCCCAAGCCCGCGCCGGAGCTCTATCTGACGGCGTGCGCGACACTCGGCGCGGCTCCCGCGCGTTCCGTCGCCTTCGAGGACTCGGCGACGGGCATCGCCGCGGCGCGTGCCGCCGGGCTCTACGTCGCGGTCGTGCCGTCCCTCCCGGGAACGGACCTCGACCACGACTGGCTGGGCACCGGCCTGACCGCACCCGACATACAGGACTGGGCGAGGAACCTGGCTCCGGTGGGTCAACTCCCCTGATACGCGTCGTCGTTGAGGCGGGAGACACCCACAAGGGGTCAAGGGCGAGCACGTGATCATCAGAGCGGATGAACATATCGCCATCTGTCACGTCAGCGGTTTTTCATACGCAAGACTCTCTCTTGCCAGAGCTTTTGCACTGTCTCCCCCCACAAATCAAGGAGAGCACATGAGCATCCGCAACGCCGCCGCCGTCACGGTGATGGCCGCCGCCGCCATCGGCGCCGGCGCCACCGCCGCCACCGCCGACCAGGCGCACGGCTCGGCCTGCAAGTCCCCGGGCGTCGCCGCCGGGAACGTCGCCCAGGTCGCGCCCCGCGTCTCCCCGAACGTCGGCGGCAACGTCATCTCGGTCGTCGGCGTCCTCAACAGCTCCCACGGCAACGCGCTCATCAACAAGTAAGCGGCCCTGACCTCCCGGTCACGGCCCAGCACGTCCCCCCACCCGAGCAGAGGTGGCCGGCACCGTCCCACCCGGACGGAACCGGCCACCTCTGTGGCATGTGCGGAGGGGAAAACCGGGTGCGCCGCTCGCGCGTGGCCGGTTACGGTGAGTCCATGTCTACGCCCCGAATTTCCTAGCGAAGGACCCGCTTCCACGCCAGAAGTGTGTCCTTTTGCTTTTTCGGAGCGTCATCCCATGATCACCGTTCGTGATGCCGAGCTGCGCGCGGGCGCGCGCCTCCTGCTGTCCGGCATTTCCTTCACCGTCTCGCCCGGCGACCGCGTCGGCCTCGTCGGCCGCAACGGCGCGGGCAAGACCACCCTCATGACCGCCCTCGCCGGGCTGGCCCGCCCCGCCGCCGGCACCGTCACCCGCACCGGCCCCGTCGGCCACCTGGCCCAGGACTCCCGTGCCGCCGACCCCGCCGTCACCGTCACCGACCGCATCCTCTCCGCGCGCGGCCTCGACCGGGCCCTGCGCCGGCTGCGCGCGGCCGGGACCGCCATGGCCGAGGCCGACGGCCCCGGCGCGCTGGACCGGGCGATGAACGCCTACGCCCGCGCCGAAGCCGCCTTCCAGGCGGCGGGCGGCTACGCGGCCGAAGCCGAGGCCGCGCGCGTCGCCGCCGGACTCGGACTGCCCGACCGTGTCATGGGCGAACCGGTCGGCGTCCTCTCCGGCGGGCAACGACGCCGGGTGGAACTCGCCCGCATCCTCTTCGCCGGACACGACGACGGCACCCTCCTGCTGGACGAGCCCACCAACCACCTCGACGCCGACTCCGTCGCCTGGCTGCGCGCCTTCCTCCAAGGACACCGCGGCGGCCTGATCGTGATCAGCCACGACACCTCCCTGCTCGCCGACGTCGTCAACCGCGTCTTCCACCTCGACCCCCGACGCGCCACCATCGACATCCACAACACCGGCTGGGCCACCTACCTGACCCAGCGGGAGACCGACGAGCGCCGCCGGGCACGCGAGCGCGCCAACGCCGAACGCAAGGCCGCCGCCCTCCACGCCCAGGCCGACAAGATGAAGGCGCGCTCCGCCACCGCCGTCATGGCCAGGAGCATGACGCGCCGGGCCGACCGCATGCTCGCCGGCCTCGAACCGGCCCGGCACACGGAGAAGGTCGCCAGGATCCGCCTGCCCGAACCGGAACCCTGCGGACGCACGCCCCTCGGCGCGATCAGCCTGACCAAGTCCTACGGCGACCACCCCGTGCTCACCGGCGTCGACCTCGCCGTCGACCGTGGCAGCCGCCTCGTCGTCCTCGGCCTCAACGGCGCGGGCAAGACCACCTTGCTGCGCGTCCTCGCCGGAACGGAACTCCCGGACAGCGGCCGGGTGACGCACGGACACGGGCTGCGGCTGGGCTACTTCGCCCAGGAGCACGACACCCTCGCCCGGGACCGCACCGTCCGCGAGAACCTCGCCGACGCCGCACCCCACCTGACGGACGGTGAGATACGACGCGTCCTCGGCGCGTTCCTCTTCTCCGGGGACGACGCCGACAAACCCGCCGGGGTCCTCTCGGGCGGGGAGAAGACCCGCCTCGCCCTGGCCGGGCTCGTCCACTCCGGCGCGAACGTCCTGCTGCTGGACGAACCCACCAACAACCTCGACCCCGCCTCCCGCGACGAGGTGCTGGCCGCCGTCGGCTCGTACCCCGGCGCGATCGTGATGGTCACGCACGACGAGGGCGCCATCGACGCCCTGCGCCCCGACCGCGTCCTGCTGCTGCCGGACGCCGACGAGGATCTGTGGAGCGAGGACTACCGGGACCTGGTCTCCCTCGCCTGACGCGCCGCGAGCGCGGGCGGTTACGCTCTTCCCCCTGACGATCATGAAATCGAGCCAGGGGGAAGAGCCGTGCGCGACGCCGTCGTGACGACCGAAGGCGACCGGATCCGCTGGGCCGAACTGCCGGGACGGGAACCCACGCGCGTCTACGTGCACGGCCTGGGGGCCACGTCGCCCGCCTACTTCGCGGGCGTCGCGGCCCACCCGCTGCTGGCCGGTCACCGGTCCCTGCTCGTCGACCTGCTCGGGCACGGCATCAGCGACCGGCCCGTCACCTTCGACTACACGTTGGAGGGGCACGCCGACGCGCTCGCCGCCGCGCTGACCGCCGCCGGCGCCGACGGCGCGGAGGTGATCGCGCACAGCATGGGCGGCGCGGTCGCCGTCGTCCTGGCCGCCCGCCACCCGCGCCTGGTCTCCCGGCTGGTGCTCGTCGACGCGAACCTCGACCCGATCCCGGCCACGCCCGGCTCCGGAGGCAGCAGCGGCATCGCCGCCCATACGGAGGAGGAATTCCTGGCCGGCGGCTGGCGGGAGGTCCGCGACCGGGCCGGTGCGCACTGGTGGTCCACCATGCGGCTGGCCGGCCTCGAAGCGCTGCACCGCAGCGCGGTCCACCTCACCCGGGGGAGCGTGCCCATCATGCGCGAACTCCTCATGGAGCTCACCATTCCGCGCACGTATCTGCTGCCGGAGGCGGACGGTCCGCTCCCCGGCGCCGACGCGCTCGCCGAGGCCGGGGTCGCCGTGGTCCCGATACCCGACTGCGGGCACAACATCATGCTCGACAACCCCGAGGCATTCGCCCGCGCCACCGCGAACGCGCTCGCGCCGACCACCACGACAGTGGGAACCCCTGTTCGTTGAGTCACTGCCGGGTGCCGATCACCGCCCCGGTACGACCAAGGGGAGAGGCGAACGATGACCACCGAGGAGAACGAGGAGAACACCGGGAACACCGAGGGGAACACCGCGCGCGCCAAGCGGAGGAAGCGCTCGGGGTGGCGGGAGATACCCCTCCTGATCGGCCTGGCCCTCGTGCTCGCGCTGGCGATCAAAACCTTCCTCGTGCAGCCGTTCTCCATCCCCTCCGGCTCGATGGAGAACACCCTCCGGACGGACGACCGGGTGCTGGTCGACAAGCTCACGCCCTGGTTCGGGGGAGCGCCGCACCGGGGCGAGGTCGTGGTCTTCAAGGACCCGGGCGGCTGGCTGTCCGGCCAACCCCCGGAGCGGAGCAACGCCTTTCAGCGGGGGGTGCGAAAGTCCCTCGCCTTCGTCGGCCTGATGCCCTCGGCGGACGAGAAGGACCTGATCAAGCGGGTGATCGGGGTCGGCGGTGACACCGTGGAGTGCAAGCGCGGCGAGCCCGTGAAGGTCAACGGCAAGCCCCTGGACGAGCCGTACATCCACCCGGGCGCCACCCCGTGCGACGACATGCCCGTCGGCACGGTGAAGGTACCCGAGGACCACCTGTGGGTCATGGGCGACCATCGCGACGACTCACGCGACTCCCGCGCCCATGTCCACGAGCCGGGCGGCGGATTCGTGCCCGTCGACAACGTGATCGGCCGGGCCGTCGTCGTCGCCTGGCCCGTCTCCCGGTGGGCCACCCTGCCCGTGCCCGGCACGTTCGACCGGTAGCACGCCGTACGGCCGGTGGCACGGCGCACGGGCCGGTGGCAGGACGCGGGACCCGGGCGTCAGGCCCGGCAAGGGGTCAGCAGCACGGGCCTCTCCGGGGCGGTGGCCGTCAGGCACCGCCCGCTGGCCTGGCTGCGGATGTCCGGGCCCTGCACGAAGAACCGCTGGCCGGCGGACCCGTTGCAAGGCCGCATCACCGTGGGTCTGTCCAGGCCGGTGGCCGTGAGGCACATACCGCTGGACTGGTTGCGGATGTCCCCTCCCTGCGACATGAACCGCTGCTCCGGCGCGTCCCGGCAACCCCGGGTGGTCACGGCACTGTCGGCACCACCCATGGCCGTCAGGCAGAGCCCGCTGGTCCGTTGGACGATGACGGCGCGCGGGTTGTTCACCACCCACTCCTGGGCCGGGGACGCGGCGATGGCGGAGGCGGGGGTTCCGAGGAACCCACCACCGGCGAGGGCGAGTGCCATGGTGGCGACGACGGCGCGCGTACGCATGAAGCGACCTCTCGGAAACGGGCGCGGGCACGGACACTGGCACCGTTTCCGGGAACCGGCCCGGGCACACCCCACCTCACCCGTACGGGTCCCGAGGGGCCGACGGCTCAGGGTGCCTCGCCGAAGAGTACGGCCAGGCCGTCCAGGAGCCGCTGCAGGCCGAACTCGAACAGGTCGTCGAGGTCGAAGTCGTACCCGGTCGTGGCGAGGCGCCGCATCCTCGGGAACCGGTCGCCGGCCAGTACGGCGAGCAGCGCGGGCTCCTGACCGGCCATCCACTCCTCGCTGTCCAGGCCGCTGAGCGCCTCCGCTTCCGCTTCCATCTCGACGTTGACGGCGGTGCCGCGCACATAGTTGAACAGCGTGAGGTGGGCGGTGAACGCGGTCGAGGGGTCGAGACCGCGCCTGTCCAGGGCGTCGAGCACCCATTCGCTGAACGGCAGCGCACTGACGACCATCTGCGGCCGGGTGAACGAGAGCGCCGGTGCGAGCCAGGGGTGGCGGCGGAACATCTCCCACAGCGTCCGGGCGACGAGCTCCAGCCGCTCCCGCCAGCCCTCCGGGGGGTTCTCGGGCAACGACCACCGGCGGAACGCCGCGTCCATCATCTCCAGCACCAGGGCGTCCTTGTCGGCCACGTGCCGGTACAGCGACATGGTCGCCACCTCCAGCTCGGCGGCGACCCGGCGCATCGAGGCGGCCGCCAGTCCCTCCGCGTCGGCCACCGCGACGGCCGCCTCGACGATCCGCTCCAGGGTGAGCCCCTGGTCCGCGCCGCCCTTGCGGCGCTGGGGGGCCGGCTGTTCCGGTCGTCGTACGCCGGGCTCGACGACCGTCCCGACGCCCGGGACGGCGCGGACCAGGCCCTGGTTGCGGAGCTCGGTGAGCACCTTGGTCGCGGTCGCCATCGCGACGCCCCACTGCCGGGTGATCTCCCGGGTCGAGGGCACCTGGTCGCCCGGCGCCAGCTCGCCCGTCTCGATCCGCTGCCGCAGTTCGGCGACGATCCGCGTGTAGCGGGGTGCTGCCTGCCCGTTCACTGTTTCCTCCGCACTAGTGCACCTGACCGCACATCATCCTAATCGCCGGGTGGCGCACTAGTGCACTGGTCTATCAAACTACCTGTTCAGAGCGCCGATTGGCCTTGCCTAGTGCACTGTGTACGGCGTACAGTCGGTGTCATGCGGAACACCGACATACTCATCTCCGGTGCCGGTATCGGCGGCACCGCCCTGGCGTACTGGCTGAGCGTGGCGGGCTTCGCCGTCACCGTCGTCGAGCGGGCGCCGGAACCCCGGCCGGGCGGCCAGACCGTGGACCTGCGGGGCGCGGGCCGCACCGTGGTCTCGCGGATGGGCCTGATGGACCGGGCGCGGGAGCTCGCCGTCGACCAGCGCGGCTTCGCGTACGTCAACGGGTCCGGCCGTATCACCGCCCGGATGCCGGCGGACAGCTTCGGCGGCGAGGGGATCATCTCGGAGATCGAGATCCTCCGCGGCGACCTCGCCCGCCTGCTGTACGACGCCACCCTGCCGGACACCGAGTACCTCTTCGACGACACCGTCACCCGCCTCGACGAGGACGACGACGGGGTCACCGTCACCTTCGAGAAGGCCGCCCCCCGCCGGTTCGGGCTGGTCGTCGGCGCGGACGGACTCCACTCCGCCGTCCGCGCCCTGGCCTTCGGGCCGGAGCGGGACCGCGTCCTGCCGCTGAACGTGTACACCGCCTGGTTCACGGCCGCCGAGGACCTGGAGCTCGACGGCTGGATGCTGATGTACAACGAGCCCGGCGGACTCGTCGCCTCGGCCCGCCCGGGCCGGCTCCCCGGTGAGATCAAGGCGGGCCTCAGCTTCCGCTCGGCCCCCCTCGACTACGACCGGCGCGACCTCGCCGCGCAACAGGACCTGGTGGCCCGGCGCTTCGCCGGCGCCGGATGGGAAGTGCCGCGCCTGCTGCGGGCGATGCGCGCCGCGCCCGACTTCTTCCTCGACTCCATGGGGCAGGTCCGGCTCGACAGCTGGTCCCGGGGCCGGGCGGCGCTCGTCGGGGACGCCGGCTACTGCGCGACGCCGCTCACGGGCCTGGGCACCAGCCTGGCCCTGGTCGGCGCCTATGTCCTGGCGGGCGAACTCGCCTCCGCGGGCGGCGACCACCGGATCGCCTTCCGGAAGTACGACGAGGTCATGCGCCCGTACGTCGACCAGGCCCAGGAACTGCCCCCCGGCGGCGCTTGGGGATACGCGCCCTCCAGCTCGCTGGCCATCGGCTTGCGGAACCTGTCGATGCGGGCGATGAACCACTGGCCGATGAAGAACATGCTCGCCGCGCAGTTCGCCAAGGCCGGGAACATCGCCCTGCCCGAGTACGACCGCCTCGCCGCCGGCAGCGGTGCCGCCGACAGGGGATAGCCGGTCAGTCGCCGGACGGGCTCGCCTCGGCGCGGTGGACGAGATCGGCGATCAGCGTCGCGATGCCCGGCCACAGCTCGCGGGGGAAGTTGTGGCCCAGGCCGTCGAAGATCTCGAGCGTGGCGCCGGGGACGGCCGCCGCGGTGGCCCGCCCACCGCTGACGTCGCACATGGGGTCGTCCGCGCCGTGGATCACCAGGGTCGGGAGCGAGAGCGTCCGCAGCCGCTCGGTGCGGTCTCCGGAGGCCAGGACGGCGATGGCCTGGCGCAGCATGCCCACGCGGTCGTAGCCCCGGTCGTAGGCGCGGCCGGCCCGTTCGGCCACCCCGTTGTCGTCGGGCTTGAACCCGGGGGACCCGATCGCCCTCATGGCCCGCACCTGCCAGCCGATGAAGGACCGCCGGTCGTCCGGCGGCGCCCCCAGCCCGGCCAGGACGGTGAAGTCGGGCTGGCCCACGGCCCGGTCGCCGGTGGTGGACATCATCGACGTGAGCGACCGGATCCGGGTCGGGTGCTCGATGGCGATCATCTGGGCGATCATGCCGCCCAGGGAAGCGCCGACGACGTGGACGCTGTCGAATCCGAGGACGTCGAGCAGCCCGACGGCGTCGGCCGCCATGTCCGACAGCGTGTAGGAGGCCGATGAGAAATCACCGGCCATCGCGGCCTGGAGGTCCGGCGGTGGCACGTGAGGGAAATGCGACGACCGGCCGGCGTCCCGATTGTCGAACCGGATCACTTGCACGCCACGGTCGACGAGTTCGGCGCAGAATCCCTCCGGCCAGTGGATCATTTGCGCGCCGCCGCCCATCACCAGCAGCACGGGCGGCGCCTTGGGGTCGCCGAAGCGCTCGTAGGCCACTTCGATGGCTGACGGGCCGACATTCAGAGCTTTCTCTTCACTCACAGCCGCAACGTCTCCTCAGTCGAGTGGAGACATGAACATACCTGTATTTAAGGCGATCGAAAATACTAACAGGTGGAATTTTTACAAAATGGACAATAGTGAAGGAAAGGCGTTCCGGGTCCCGGTTGCAGATGCCGTGAACGGGGAGTGAGCTGAGGACATGACCGGCACGAGATGCGCGTGCCTGCCAGGTGTCCCCTGCTGGGTGAGCCTGGCCACGCGGAACCTGGACGGGGCCAAGGACTTCTACGGGCCGCTGCTGGGGTGGCGGTTCGAGACCATGCCCGGCCGGCGGGGCTCCTACATCCACGCGATGGCGGGCAGGACGGCGGTCGCCGGTATCAACGCGACGGCCCACGAGTGGGAGCTCCCCGTCACCTGGACCACCTACTTCGGTACGGAGAGCGCCGACGCCGCCGTCGGCCGCGTCCAGGAACGCGGTGGCACCGTCGCCGTCGGGCCGCTGTCGTCCGACGAGGGGCGCCTCGCGCTCGCGGCCGATCCGGCCGGGGCCTCCTTCGGCCTGTGGGAGTGCGGGGCCGAGCCCGGGGAGCCCCGGTCGCCCGGCGTGGGAGGCAACGCGGTATGGGTGGAGCTGCGCACCCGGGACGCGTTCGAGGCGGCGCTGTTCTACGGCGGCGTCTTCGACTGGGACCGCAGGCCCTCCCCGCCCTACACCGTCCGCTGGGAGGAGGACCGCGTCATCCTCGACATCGACAAGCGGACGGTGGCGACGTTGTACGGCGGAGCCGTGGAGGGAACGGTCGATCCGCGGCTGCGGCCCCGGTGGCACGTGTTCTTCTCCGTAGCCGACGTCGACGCCACGATGGAGACGACGCGGAAGCTGGGCGGGCAGACCATCGGTGAGCCCAGCCCGACCCACTTCGGCCGCACGGCCACGCTGCGCGACCCGGAGGGCGGCGTCTTCTGCGTGGTCAGCGACCACGGCTGAGCCGTACCGACGGCTCCGGGACCGACGGGACGACGCCCACCGCGCTTTCCGTCAGGCTGCCCAGATACAGGCGGCCGTCGTGCTCGCACACGCTCGTCACCATGCGGAAGTCCCCGCCGGGGCGTTGCAGGTCGTGCGCCAGGCGGCCGGAGGAGTCCAGGGCGATCACCCAGGCGGTGGCTTTCGGGCCCGGCCGGAGCGCGTCCGGCAGGGCCCACGCCGCCCGGCGCAGCGCGGGATGGGTGCGGTGCAGCAGATCGAGCGCCGGTTGCCGCGGAGCGGCCATGGCCACCCAGATCAGCCCGCCGGGACCGGTGGAGAGGTTGTCCGGAAAGCCGGGCAGACCGTCGGCGAAGACATCGCGCTCGCCCGCCCGGGGGCCGGTGAGCCACAGCCGCGTCAGCCGGTAGGCGCCGGTCTCGGCGACCACGAGGAACGAGCCGTCGGGCGCGAGAGCCACACCGTTGGCGAACTGGAGCCCGTCGAGCACCACTTCCGCCGTGCCCGCGTCCGGCTCGTACCGGATGAGCCGGCCGGTGCCGGAGTGCTCCAGCAGGTCGCCCATCCAGTGGCGCAGCGGGAAGCGTCCGCTGGCGTCGGTGACGTACACGGCGCCGTCCGGCGCCACGACCGCGTTGCTGCACACCCCGAGGGGACGGCCCGCCGCCTCCCGGAGGAGCGTCTCGACGCGCCCGGAGCCGGGCTCCACCCGCAGCAGCCCGCGCTCGGCGTCGCACACCAGCAGCCGCCCGTCCGGCAGCGGGCACAGGCCCAGCGGCCGCCCGCCGGTGTCGGCGACGGCGCTCGCACGCCGCCCGGCCGGGTCCAGCCGCAGGATCCGCCCGTCCGCGACACCCGTCAGGATCCGCCCCTCGGCGTCGACCCGCACGTCCTCCGGCCCCGTACCGTCGAGCGGCACGCGGCGGACGGGCGGCAGGGGCACGCGGCTGTACGCGGCCCGGGCCCGCGCGGGGCGGCGCGGAGGCCGCCAGACGACGGGCCGCAGGGCGGGCTTCTCGCGGGTCCGGCCTTCGTTCATGGCGCACCTTTCCGTACGGGTGGGCCGGACGCTACCCAGAGCGGTGCGGGCGGGCCACCCGGCGACGGGCCCGGGATCCGCATCCGGCCACGGTGAGCCCGCGTCAGACAGCGCTCTCGAACAGCCTTTCCGCCTCCGCCACCGCCCCTGCCAAGGCCCCGGGATCCGGCCGCAGCCCCGCGACGATCGCGTCGACGCCGCGCAGCCCCGCCCGCTGAAGGAGGCGCTTCTCGTTGGTGACCCACTCGCCGCGCGCCGCCAGCACCGCGTGCGCCGTCTCCAGGGCGGCGGTGGCCACCGCGCCCGCGACCTCCGTGACCTGGCCGCGCGGCACGTACGCGCCCGTGGCGTAGCGGAGTGTCAGGGCCGCCCGGCCGCGCCACACGGGCGGGGCGGCCTCGCGCAGCGCCTCCGGGTACGCGGGCCGGGGCAGCGTGCCCCGCAGCACGCGGTTGAGGGCGAGCTCGGCGACCACGAGGTAGCTGGGGATGCCCGCGAGGTGGAACATCAGCGGCTCCCAGTGGAAGCGGCCCCGCCGTGACTCGGCGAGTTGGTGTTCCACCACGTCGAGGTCGCGGTAGTGGACGTCGACGCGCCGGCCGTCGACCGTGAGCCATGCCCCTCCGTTGAAGACGCCGCCGCCCCAGTCGCCGATGCCGGACACCTCGCCGTCCCATCCGTGGGCGTCGGCGAGGTCACGCAGGCCGGCCGGGTCGAAGGCGCCCCGGTAGTACAGGGCCAGGTCCCAGTCGCTGTCCGGGGTCGCGGTGCCCTGGGCCCGCGAGCCGCCGAGAGTGACGGCGCGTACGGAGGGCAGGGCGGCGAGCCGGTCGGCGACGTGGTCGAGGAAGGTGTCTTCGGTCATGAGGTTCCGATCGTGTGTGGTGAGGGAGGGACTCCGCGAGGAGCGGGCGCGGCGGCCGGACGCCGGGTCAGGCGCCGGCCGTCTCCACCTGTATCTCCTCCGCTGTCGGCGGATCCGTCAACGGAATTACGGGGAGGCGGCCCGCCGCGCGTGGGCGTCAAGCTTGCGTCAAGTACTTGCGTCGATACGCAAGTAGCGCGCTATGCTCTCCACGTTCGTCATGGTCACCGCGCCCGCGCGCGCCCCGGCCGGGAGGAGGCGGGAGACATGGACGGCAGTAGTCACAGTCCGGGTCACAGTAGGCCCCGTATCCGCGTGTCCTCGTCCACCTCCGGTACGCGGTAACCACCTTCCCTGCGCGCTCCGCGCCACGCCACAGCCCCGCAGCCGGTACCCGTGCGGCGATCCGCCGCCTCGGGCCCTCGTGCTGCCCGCTCGCAGGGGGGATCGCTGCCGCGCGCCCCAAACCTCCCCCGACGGGGGACCGGGAGGCTGTCATGACCGACCTGACCACCACCGCGCCCACCGGGACCGCACCACCTGTTCCCGCACCCCGCACCGCCGTGCTCGACGACGCCCACACCGGCGACATCCGCGGCGCCCTGGGCACCATCAGGAGCGACGACACCGCACCCCGCCGCGGCCTGCCCGCCAAGTTCAAAACGCTCCTCGCGATCGTCGGGCCGGGCCTCATCGTGATGGTCGGCGACAACGACGCCGGCGCCTTCGGCACCTACAGCCAGGCCGGCCAGAACTACGGCACCAGCCTGCTGTGGACCCTCCTCCTGCTCATACCCGTCCTCTACGTCAACCAGGAAATGGTGCTGCGCCTGGGCGCGGTGACCGGCGTCGGGCACGCGCGGCTGATCCTGGAGAGGTTCGGAAAGTTCTGGGGCGCGTTCTCCGTCATCGACCTCTTCCTCCTCAACGCGCTGACGATCGTCACCGAGTTCATCGGCATCACCCTGGCCGTCGGCTACCTCGGGCTGCCGAAGGTGCCGAGCGTCCTGCTCGCCGCCGCGATCGTCGTCGCCGCCGCGTCGACCGGCTCGTTCCGCCGCTTCGAACGCACCGCGATCCTCCTGTGCGCCGGCTCGCTGCTGCTGATCCCCATCTACCTCATCGTCCATCCGCCCGCCGGGCGCATGACACACGACTTCCTCGTACCGGGCATGCCCCACCATGCCCAACTCGCCGACGTCATGCTGCTGATCATCGCCATCGTCGGCACCACCGTCGCTCCCTGGCAGCTGTTCTTCCAGCAGTCCTACGTCATCGACAAGCGCATCACCCCCCGTTTCATGCGCTACGAGAAGGCCGACCTGTGGCTCGGCATCGGCATCGTCGTCATCGGAGCCGCCGCCATGACGGGCTTCTGCGCCGCCGCGTTCGCCGGCCACGCCGAATCCGGCGGCTTCACCGACGCCGCCGGTGTCGCCGCCGGACTGGAGAAGTACGCGGGCAGGACGGCGGGAGTACTGTTCGCCGTCGCGCTGCTCGACGCCTCGGTCATCGGCGCCTGCGCCGTCTCCCTGTCCACGGCCTACGCCATCGGCGACGTCATGGGCCTCAAGCACTCGCTGCACCGCGGCATCAGGGGCGCCAAGGGGTTCTACGCGGTCTTCGCCGGCCTCATCCTCACCGCGGCCGTCGTCGTGGTCGTCCCCGGCTCACCGCTCGGCCTGCTCACCGAGGGGGTCCAGACCCTCGCGGGCGTCCTGCTCCCCTCCGCCTCGGTCTTCCTGCTCCTGCTCTGCAACGACAAGTCCGTCCTGGGCCCCTGGGTCAACGGGCGCGCGATGAACATCTTCACGTCCGTCGTCGTCGCCGTCCTCGTCACCCTCTCCGTCATCCTGACCGCCGCCGTCGTCTTCCCCGGCATCACCTCGCAGGCGATCCTCGACATCATGGGGATCTGCGGCGTCGCCGGCATCCTCGCCCTCGGCTACGCCGAGACGCGCCGCCGCCGCAAGGGCTGGGCCCTGGCCGGGCCCGTCGACCGCGCGGGCAAGGAGAACTGGCGGATGCCGCCGCTCGGCGAACTGCCCGAGCCCATCGTCTCCACCGGCCGCAAGATCGGCCTCACCGCCCTGCGCGTCTACCTGCTCGCCGCGACGATCCTGGTGGTCGTCCGCATCGCGCAGCTCGCCCTCGGCCACTGAGGCCCCCTACGTCTCCGGGGCGGCGCGCCCCCGTCCGCCGCCCCGGAGACCCCGGCCCCCGCTCACCGTCGAGAAGGTGCGTCATGAGACTGCTGCCCCGTTCCCCCTCCCGCCGCCCCCTGCCGCCGCGACCGGCGCCGACCACCGCCACCCTCCACGCCCGGTGCGACCGGCGCGTGGAGAACAAGGTCCGCGCCCTGTGCGTCATCGGGCTCTCGGGCCCCGGCGCCCGCCTGAGCAGCCTCCACATCGTCGACCCGGACGACGCCGCCGACGTCGTCGTGACCGTCCGGCTGACCTTCGCGGAGGGCGGCCCGGCGCTCGTCGCCCTGGAACGACTGGTGGGGCAACTGTCGCGGGAACCCGGTGTGCGCGACCTCCACTGGCGCCTCGACACCCCGCGCGGAAGCGGTGATCTTCCCCCTCGCCGGTGAACACGAGGGCCTCTAGACTCCTCGCATGGACGCGCAGGGTTCACCCGACGTCGGCCCGGTGTTCGAGCAGGCGGTCGCCGTGCTGAAGGCCGTGGCCGATCCGACGCGTTTCCATGTGCTGTGGGCGTTGGCCCAGCGGGAGCACTCCGTGGGGCAGCTGGCCGAGCTGGCGGGCGCCCACGTGGCCGCGGTCTCGCAGCACCTGGCCCGGCTGAGGAGCGCGGGCCTGGTCGTCTCGCGCCGCGAGGGCACGCGCATCTTCTACCGCGCCGCCGGGGACCACGTACGGACGCTGCTGGAGGGCGCGGTGCTGGTCGCCCGGGCCGAGCCGGTGACCGGAGCCGAGGACGGCCCCGCCCCGGTGGAGGCCGCCCCGGCGGCCGGGACCGCCATGGCCGGGCGCGCGGTGCGCCGCCTGCGGCCGCGGGCGACGGGCGGCTGAGCGCGGCCCGGCCGTACTCCCGCGCGACGGTGCTCAGCCGGCGGCGCCTTTGTCGAGCGCGTACTGCTCGGGGCCGGCGTCATAGGAGTACAGCTCGGCGTAACGGCCCCAGTCGGTGGCCGTCTCCAGCTGCCGCACGACCTCCTCGCCGGTGTAGTGGTGGGCGAGCAGGTCACGGAAGAAACCGGCGCGCAGCCTGCCGTCGCCGCGCTGAAGGCTCGTCAGGATCAGCCGGACCAGCGGCGCGGTGTCCAGGACGGCCAGGGCGAAGATCTTCTTGGCCTCCTGGACGTCCGCCTCCGCGAAGCCCCGGCCCATCGGGGTGAGCAGCAGGTCGCTGTCGTGGACGACGGCGAAGCCGAGCAGGTCCAGGGCGTCGACCAGCGGCAGCAGGTCGTCCGTCGCCAGGCCGAGGTCCTCGGCCAGGTCGGCGAGGTCGCAGCGGTCGCCGTGCCGGGCCAGGATCCCGGCGAGGCCGGAGAGCCCGTCGACCCCGGCCCTCGGCAGCGGGGTGGTGGCGACCGTGCGCCTCACGGGTCCGCCCGCCTCGTGCCCGGGCCGCCCGGGCAGGGCGGGGGCCGCTGTCTTCTCACGCCCCGTCATGACGCGGTAGACGGCGTCGACGAGGGCCTCGAACTCGGGCGCGCCACGGTCCCGGGGGTGTGCCATGGGCACGTCGAAGGCGGCCTTGAGGGAGCCGGGGCGGGAGCCGAGCACCACGATCCGGTCCGCCATCAGCACGGCCTCCTCGATGTCGTGGGTGACCAGGAGGAAGGCGCGGGTGGGGAACTGGCCCGAGGTCCACAGCTCCATCAGCTCGCCGCGCAGGTTCTCGGCGGTGAGCACGTCCAGGGCGGAGAACGGCTCGTCCATCATCAGGACGTCCGGCTCGACGACCAGGGCGCGGGCGAAGCCGACGCGCTGCCGCATCCCGCCCGACAGCTCCTTGGGGTAGGCCGACTCGAAGCCGTCGAGCCCGATGAGGTCGATGGCCTGGAGCGCGGCGGCCGCCCGGGCGCGGGCGGGCACCCCGCGGGCCTCCAGGCCGAGTTCGACGTTCTGCTGGACGGTGAGCCAGGGCAGCAGCGCGAACGTCTGGAAGACCATGGCCGTGCCGGGGTTGGCGCCGTCCAGGGGCCTGCCGCGATAGGTGACGGTGCCCGAACTGGCGGGTATCAGCCCGGCCAGACAGCGCAGCAGGGTGGACTTCCCGGAGCCGGAGCGCCCCAGCAGGGCGACGATCTCCCCGGCCCGCACCTCCAGGTCGATGCCGGCCAGGACGGGCAGCTCCCCGTCGGCCCCGGCGTAGGACTTGGTCAGGCCGTGGGCGGCGAGCAGCACCTCGCCGCCGGCGGGCCGGGGTCGGGGCCGGTGGTGGGCCGGGGCGGGTCCGGCGTCGGATGCCATGGCGAGGCTCCTTCCTGGATTCCTGGAGTGACGTCGGAGTGACGTCAGAGGGAGTAGCGGGTCCGGGCGAGGCGGTGGAGCCTGCGCCACAACAGCCGGTTGAGGCCGACGACGTACACGGCCATCACCGCGACGCCCGCGATCAGCCGCGGGTGGTCGCCCTCCGCCGTGGCCCGGGAGATGTAGGCGCCCAGACCGTCGGCGGACAGCGTGGTGCCCCCGAAGGTGACGGTCTCGGAGACGATCGAGGCGTTCCAGGCGCCGCCGGAGGCGGTGATCCCACCGGTGACGCAGTAGGGGAAGACGGCCGGGATGATCAGGCGCCGCCACCGCTGCCGGCCGCGGACGCCCAGGTCGTCCATGGCCTCGCGCAGATCGGTGGGAATGGCGGACGCGCCGGCGATGGTGTTGAACAGGATGTACCACTGGGCGCCCAGCGCCATCAGCAGCATGCCGCCGACGTTCAGCGACACCCCCGTCCTGAGGAAGAGCCAGGTCGCCAGCGGGAAGAGGAAGTTGGCGGGGAAGCTCGCCAGGACCTGCACCACCGGCTGGGCGATCCGGGCCAGCCGCGGCGAGAAGCCGATCCGTACGCCGACGGGCACCCAGACGAGCATCGCCACCGCCACCAGCACCAGCACGCGGGCGAGCGTCGCCAGGCCGAGCAGGAACGGCTCCCCGAGGGCTCCCAGACCGGTGCGGTGCCGGAGGTAGCCGAGGAGATCGGCCAGCCCCCAGGCGAGCAGCCCGCCCGCCACCACGGCGAGGACCAGGTCACCGGCGCGCCCGCGCCGGCGGCGGGCCGTCAGCGGCCGGTCGTCGACGCCGAGGACCCGCCCGGCCCGCCCCAGCAGTTCGGCAACCGGCCGGAGCAGCCGCCCCAGCAGGGCAGGCCAGGACGAGCGGCGCACGAGGTCCAGCACGAGCGACCGCTGGACGTCGGCCGCCCCTGACTGCTCGTTCTTGAACCGCTCCGTCCACGCGGTCAGCGGTCGCCAGAAGAAGAAGTTCACCCCGACGACCATGACGGCCATGGTGACCACCGCCCACCCGACCTTGCCCAGGTCGCCGTCGGCGATGGCCGTGCCCGCGAACGAACCCACCCCCGGCAGGGCGTGCTTGTGGCCGGGGACGCTGATGGCCTCGGACGCCACGAGGAAGAACCAGCCGCCCCCGAAGCTCATCATCCCGTTCCACACCAGCCCGATCGCCCCGGCAGGCAGCTCCACCTTCCAGAACCGCATCCAGCGGGTGAACCGGAACGACCGGGACACCTCGTCGAGCTCGCGGGGGAGCGTGATGAGCGAGTGGTAGAAGCCGAAGGCCATGTTCCACGCCTGCGAGGTGAAGATCGCGAAGATCGACGCGCACTCCAGGGCGGGCGTGGAACCGGGGAAGAGCGAGACGAAGCCGGCCACCGCCACCGTCAGGAAGCCCAGCACCGGCACGGACTGGAGGATGTCCAGCGCCGGGATCAGCACCCGCTCCAGCCGACGGCTGTGCGCCGCCGCGTACGCGCAGCCCACGGCGAAGGTCACGGAGACCGCCAGCGCGGCGAACATCCGCAGCAGGCTCCGCGCCGCGTAGTACGGCAGCTCCGCCGGGGAGGTGTCCACCTTCGTCACATGGGCCGGGTCGAAGGAGACGGTGGCCTCCTCGCCGACGCGCAGCAGCAGGTACATCCCCACCAGCACCGCCGCGGCCACCGCGACGTCCGCCCAGGACGGCCTCGACGACGCCCGGGCCACGGTGGAGCGCGACGGAAACGTCATAGGAGCCCCCCGGAACGCGGCAGTCTGCGGTCCGACGATAGGACACGCCGTGGCGGGCTCAGCGCTCCGGGGCGGCCTCGGGGGCGCTCTCGGGAGCGGTCTCGACGGTGGATTCGGCGGCGGATTCCCATGCGGCGAGCAGACGCCGCACCTCGGCGACGATCACCTCGGGCTCGGTCGTCGGGACCATGTGGTCGGCCCGCCCGGCGAGGACGTGCCGTCCGCGCGGCGACCGCGCGGCCCGGTGGGCGTGCGAGGCGTTGACGGACGCGCGGGCCTTCGCGCTCATGCCGACGGTGCGCCGAGTGGCGGAGACGACCGTGAGCGGAATGTCGCCGAGGGCCGGCGGGTGCTCCAGCAGGTACCGCAAGTCGGGCTCGACGCACGCCTGTTCGGCACCCATGGCGCGTACGGCCGCGACGGTGAAGGCCTCCGCGCGCATGTCGGCGGCGGCGTCCGCCGGCAGGGCGGCGGTCACCTTGCGGAACAGCAGCCCGAACACCTTGACGCGGGCCAGCAGCAGGGCCATCCGGAGACGGCTCTTCTCCAGTTTGCGGAGGGACGGGTCGAAGAGCAGCTCGCACGCCTCGTCGGTGGGGTCGACGAGCACCAGCCCGGCGATCCGCCCCGGCCGGTCCGCGGCGGCGAGGCGGACGACCGGCCCGCCCCAGCTGTGCCCGACGAGCACGAAGGGCCCCGGGCCGAGGTGGTCGAGGAGATCGCCCAGGTCGTCGGCGAGCCGCCGCAGGTCGCGGGTCCCCGACGGGTCGGGGGCGCTGCGGCCGAGGCCGCTCCGGTCGTAGACCACCGTGCGCGCCGAGCGGGCCACGTCCCGCTGGACGAGCGCCCAGTACGAGCGGGTCGCCGCCAGACCGCCTTCGAACACCACCGTCACCGGGCCGGCGTCGGCGGGGCCCGCGAGCTCCATGAGGAAGAGTTCGCGGCCGTCGCGGGTGCGTGCGGTGCCGGGTGTGCCCTGGCTGTGCTGTCGCTGCATGGTGTCCGTCCGTCCTCGTCAGCGGATCCGGCGAGCTGTTCGACCGAAGGGGAACTTAGGCTAACCTAAGTTTCTGCTTCGGTGTCCTGCGGCGAACGGGCCGTCGGCGCCGAAGACCAGCTCCGCGAAGCGTTCGCCGATGCGGCGATGGCCGGCGGAGTCGGGGTGGAGCCGGTCGGGCAGCGGGAGCTCGGCGAAGTCCGCTTCCCCGTAGAGGGCGCGGCCGTCGAGGTAGTGGAGATTCGGGTCGTCCGCCGCCCGGCACGCGGTGACGCGGGCGAGCTCGGCGCGGACGACGTTGAGTGTCAGCCGCCCGGAAGCGAGGTCCCCGGGATCGCCGAGCGCCCGGAAGGTCACCTTCCCGTCGTCGGTTTCCGGTACGACGGGACCGGGGGTGTCCTCCTGGAGGGGGCAGAGGACGGGGGAGACGACCAGCAACGGGGTGCCGGGGTGCCCCTCGCGGATGGTGTCGAGGAATCCGTGCACCGCCGGGCCGAAGGCGCGCAGACGCATCGCGTCGGAGTTGACCGGATTGATGCCGACCTTGACGCTGATCAGATCGGCGGGGGTGTCGCGCATCGTCCGCGCGGTGAACGGGTCGAGCAGGGCGTTGCCGCTCAGGCCGAGGTTGACGAGCTCCACGCCGCCGGCGGAGGCGGCCAGCGCCGGCCATGTCGCCGTGGGGCCCTCGGCGTTGGGGCCGTGGCTGATCGAACTGCCGTGGTGCAGCCATACCCTGCGGCCCCGGTCCGGCGCGGCCTCGACCGGGGCGTCGGTGCGCAGGGCGATCAGCTCGGTCGCCTCCGCCTGCGGCAGCCAGATCTCGACGTCCTTGACGCCGGAGGGCAGGCCGGCGAACCGCACGGTGCCGGCCGGCCCGGTCCGGAGCGCCGTGGACCAGGTGGTCGTGTCGACGCTGAGGACGTTGCCGCCCGGGACGCCGGCCCGCCCGGCGAGCCGGCCGTCGACGAGCAGGTCGTACACCCCGGCCGGGAGGGGCGGGGTGCCCTGGAAGACGGTTCTCGTGGGCAGGACGTCCAGTTCGACGGCCGTGGCGGCGGTCCGGAAGACCAGCCGCACCCCGGAGGGCTGGGCCTCGACCAGCGACAGGAACGGATCGGGGAACTGCTCGCGCGCCCAGGCGGGCAGCCGGTGCGGCCGGACGCCGGACGCGGTGCGCTCCAGGTCGAGGGCGCCGCGCAGGAGGCGGGCGTCGAGGGGAGTGGAGATCCAGTCGGTCATGGTGGCTCCCTTGGGGGGTGCTCGGAATCGTCGCCGGATCGAGGGGGAATGGCCACTATTGGCGTGAAGTGGTGAGCCGGAGATCGAAACGGACCTTGACCGCGCCCTGTTTTGGGAATTTTTCGCTCGTTCGGGCAACGCTGCCCATTACGCTTCGTAATGTTGGCGTTTCGAAGTGATGGCCCGGTAGCGTCCGTGGAAACGAGGGAGCCCTGGCTGGCCGTCAACCAAGTGCCAGAGCCCCTCTTCTTGTTCGCTTCGATCCCGGAGGGCGTCATGCCTCCTGACCACATGCCACGACGAGCCGTTCCCGGCCCGGCGCGGCACCCGACCGACGGTAACATCCCGCGCTCCGGCGTCGCCGGAGTCCGGATGGTCCGTGACCTGACGGTGGACCTCCAGGCAAGCGCGTTCGTGGCGTTGGTGGTGACCGGACTGGTGCTCATCTTCTCGCCCGGCGCCCTGCCCGCCGCCGCGGCGGCCGTGCTGACCACGCTCTCGTGCACGGGCCGCTCCCTCCTGCGCTACCGGCGCCTGAGCGGTATGTGAGACCCCGTCAAGTCGCCCGGGCCGGCGGGAGGGGACGCACGGCCCGGGCGGCACCGCGCGCACCGCCACCGGCGACGGCCGGCACAGAACTCCACAGGACAGCACCCCGAAAGGGCTACCCCCGAGATGACCAACGGCGCGGGCAGTACGGTGATCTGCCGCAATCCGGCGTGCTCCGACCCCGTACCCCCCACCCGGCACGGCAGGCCCCGGATATATTGCAGCGACGCCTGCCGCCGGGCGTACTACCGCGCCGGAACCGCCCGCCGGGGCTCGCCCGACACCGAGCGCCACGACCGGTACGTCCAGCAGATCCTCGACGAGCTCTGGCAGCGCGTCGACCGGCTGCGCGACCTCGCCCACGCCGACCGCACCGGGCTCACCGGAGCCGACTCCCCGCGCTCCCAGGCCCTCGCCCTCCTCAAGGGCAGCGCGGAGGCATGCAAGGACCTCCAGGACCTGGACGCCGCCATCGTCCAGCAGGCCCGCGACCGGGGCGTCAAGGTCGCCGACATCGCCGCGGCCCGCAACATCTCCGCCGACAAGGTCAGTCGCGACTGGCCCGCCGACAGCATCGACCGCCGTATGAACCAGCGTCAGCAACGCCGCAGCGTCGTGCACCGCCCGGCCGGTTCCCCGGACGTCGCGAACGAGCCCCTCCACCTCCCCGGCCGCTACCTCCCCGGGGAAGGGCTCGGCCCGGGCCTCTCCGGATACGGACGCGACTCCACAGAAGGCCCTCCACCCACGGGCGACCCGTGCCCGTACCCTGCCGGCCGCCCGGCCCGCCGTCCCCGCTGCGCCTCCGCGTCGCTCACGGGCCCGGTGGTGTGCCGGGGATGCCGTAACGTCTACCCGTCGTTGACGCCGGATCCGAGGGAGCCCCGCCATGAGGGAGCCGTACCCGCCGAACGAGCCGTACGACAAGGGCATGCTCGACGTCGGTGACGGCAACGTCCTGTACTGGGAGACCTGTGGCGACCCCGAAGGCAGGCCCGCCCTCGTCGTCCACGGCGGACCGGGCTCCGGATGCGGCCCGGGGGCGCGCCGGTACTTCGATCCGGACCGGTACCGCGTCGTGCTGTTCGACCAGCGGGGGTGCGGCCGCAGCACCCCGCACGCCGCCGACCCCACGACCGACATGCGCCACAACACCACCGAGCACCTCGTCGCCGACATGGAGCGGCTCCGCCGGCACCTCGGGATCGACCGCTGGCTGCTGTACGGCGGTTCATGGGGATCGACGCTCATCCTGGCCTACGCCGAGCGACACCCCGAACGCGTCTCGGAGATCGTCATCTCCGGCGTCACCACCACCCGGCGCTCGGAGATCGACTGGCTCTACCGGGGAGCCGGCCGGTTCTTCCCCGAGGAGTGGGAACGCTTCCTCGCCGGCGCCCCGGGCACCCCGGCCGACGGGGACGTCGTCGGGGCGTACGCGCGGCTGCTGGAGCACCCCGCCGCCGAGGTGCGCGAGAAGGCGGCGGCCGAATGGTGCGCGTGGGAGGACGCGGTCCTGTCGGGGGAGACACGGGGCAGCGCCACCCGCCCGTACGGCGACCGCCCGCCGAGGGCGCGGATCGCCCTGGCGCGTATCTGCTCCCACTACTTCTCCCACGGCGCGTGGCTGGAGGAGAGCGCGCTGCTGCGCGACGCCCACCGGCTGGCCGGCATCCCGGGCGTCCTGGTCCACGGCCGGCTCGACCTGGCCGGCCCCCTCGGTACGGCCTGGGAACTCGCCCGGGTCTGGCCCGACGCGGAGCTGATCGTCGTCGACGACGAGGGCCACGTGGGCGGCGCCACGACACGCGACCACGTGCTCGCGGCCCTCGACCGGTTCGCCGCGCACGACCGTCTCCCGCACGGGAACTGATCACACGGGGAGTGTCAGCGCCGAGTCCGCGTGCAGCGTGACGACGACCGGTACGAACGCGGTGGCGTCGAGCGGCGATTCACCCGTGCCCGGGTCCCGGGCGTAGCGGGGATGGGCGCCCGCGCTGATCTGCCAGCGCAGGCGGTGCCCGGCGCGGAAGTGGTGGGCGGTGGCGCTCATCGGCACGGTGACCTCGGTGGGCGTGTGCCCGGCGGTCCGTATCCGCGCGACCCCGTCGCAGACGTTGACGGAACGGCCCTGTGCGTCCACGTCGCACAGGCGGGTGAAGACGACGGCGTGACCGGTGTCCGAGGAGACGGTCAGCCGTGCGGAGACCGGGCCGAGGACGTCCACGGACTCGGTCAGCGGTGGGCCGGTGAAGGTCAGGACGTCGTCCCGGGCCTCAAGGGCGCCGTTGTCCCGCGGTCCGGCGGTGGGGGAGAGGAGACGGCCGCCGAGGGACGGGGTGGGCGCGGCCGGGTCGTACCGGAAGGACGCCAGCGGGGCACGGTCGGTGGGGGCCTGTCGCACGAGATGGCCGCCCGGTGCGGGGAACCATGACGCGGTGGCCCGGGGCGGCGGCCAGGCGTCGAGCTCGCGCCAGGCGTCCTCTCCGCCGACGTGCACGCGCACGGGCGAGGTGCGCGGGCCGGAGGGGTCGGCGCACAGGTGGGCCCGCAACCAGGCCAGGGTCTCGGCGAACGTCTCCGGCCAGCCCTTCTGGAGCGCGGAGTTGTGCGTCCAGGGGCCGACGAGCAGGGACACCTCGCCGCCGGCCCGGCGCAGCCGCGCGTACTGATCGAGGGTCTGGTCGGCCAGGACGTCGTGCCACCCGGTGATCAGGGCGGTGGGCACCTTCAGCCGGTCAGGGACCTTTGCGAGGCGGGCGCCCGACCAGTAGGGGTCGTCGGCGTCCGGGTGCGCCAACACGTCGTCCAGCCACGACGCTTCGTCGCCGAGGGCGGATGTGTACGCGCCGCGCAGCGGCTGAGCGGTGGTGACGCGGCGCATATGGCGATGGAGCCGCAGCGTGGCCTTGAGGAAGGGGGCGAGGCCCCGGTGCTGGTGGGTCAGGCCGAGACAGGTGATGAGGGCGTTCTCCAGGTGGAGCGCGCCGTGGGCGTGGAAGTAGGCGTGGGGGTCGTGGAGGCCCGCCTGCACCACCATCGCCTTGAGCTCCGGCGGCGGGTCCAGGGCGAGGGCCCACTGCGTGTACCCCAGGTAGCTGGCGCCGACCGTGCCCAGTGTTCCGTCGAACCAGGGCCGCTCCCGCAGCCACTCCACCGTGGCCAGGCCGTCGGCCGCCTCGTTGCGCCACAGGTGGAACCGGCCGCCCGAGCCGCCGGTGCCGCGACAGCTCTGGACGACGACGTGGAAGCCCTGTTCGGCGAAGAGGACGCCGTACATGGGCGACCACGGCAGGCCCCTGCCGTAGGGGGAGCGCACGAGCAGGGTCGGGAAGTCGCCCTCGGCGCGCGGGAAGTAGTGGTCCGTGAGCAACGGGCTGCCGTCGGCGGCCGGGACCACCAGCCCCGGCTCCCATCCGGCCCGGTACCGCCCGGCAGGGAGGCTCCGCCAGGTCGCTCGCATCATCCGTGACGCGAGCGGAGGCCGTCCGGCGGGCGGCGACCAGGCGGGTCCGGAAACGGTGGTGTGCGCGGGTGTTGTCATCGATCCCCCTGGGAATGAGTCCCTGCGATTGTTTCCCGTACGTTGTACCAGAATAATGGTTGGGTGCCGAACGGATCTGGCGGGGCGGCTGGGGGCTTGGTTAAGGTCGTGAGCATGGAAAAGCAGTGGGACGTGGTGTCCGGAGTCGGCATCACCGCGCTGGCGGTGGCGGCCGCCCGGGCCGTCGAGACCAGCCGTCCCGACGCCCTGATAGCGGACCCGTACGCGCTCGGCTTCGTCGAGGCGGCACGGGCGCCGGTGCGACTGCCCACGACCGAAGCCGAAGCGGCGGCGTCCGACGGACAGGAGTACTGGTCGGAGGCGGCCACCTACGTCGCCGTGCGCACCAGGGCCTTCGACGACCACTTCCGGCGGGCCGCCGAAGTCGGCGTCACCCAGGTCGTGTTGCTGGCGTCGGGGCTGGACACCCGGGCGTTCCGGCTCCCCTGGCCCGAGGACGCGGTCGTGTACGAGATCGACCAGCCCCTCGTCCTGGACTTCAAACTGCGCGTCCTGCGCGAGCACGGCGCGACCGTCGGCGGTCTCCACCGCCCGGTGGGCGCGGACCTCCGCGAGGACTGGCCGGCGGCGCTGGAAGCGGCGGGCTTCGACCGCGCGCGCCCCACCGCCTGGCTCGCCGAGGGCCTGCTGCCCTACCTCCCCGCGGAGGCCGAGGAAAGGCTCTTCCAGGAGATCCACCGGCTCTCCGCCCCCGGAAGTCGGCTCGCGGTGGAGGACTTCGGCAACATGTCGGCGGCTTCGGCGGACAACGCCGCGGACGACAGCGTCCGCACCCTGGGCGTCAACGTCCTCGACCTGATCCACACCGGACGACGCCCCAAGCCGACGGCCCGCCTGACCGGCCTGGGGTGGAACGTGCACGACGTACCCGCCACGCGGGCGGCGACGGAGTACGGGCGCCCGCTATCACCCAAGTTCGCCGAACGGGACGGGCACTACGTCTTCGCGCACCGGTCGTAGGCCCGGGCGATCGCCAGCAGCGCCATGTCGTCGGTGATACGGCCGCCCGTGTGGTGGCCGACATCGGCCAGCAGGGTGTCCAGCAGCTCCTCCGGCCCCGCGAAGGCGCGCCCGGTCAGGGCCGCGACGGGGTCGTAGAAGGCCCCCGAACGGTCCTTGGCCTCGGTGAGGCCGTCCGTGTACAGCAGCAGACAGGACCCGGGCGGGAACGGCACCGTATCGGTCACGCCGTCGCCGGGGCCCAGCTCCGCCAGGCACAGCGGAAGAGCCGGCACGGAAGGCTCGGCGCTGCACACCTCACCCGTGGGGCGCAGCACCAAGGGCGGCGGATGGCCGCGGTTGAAGACGCGCAGTTCGTCACCGGAGTGGGGGATCTCCGCGAGCACGCCGGTGACGAACCCCTCCGCGCGCTCGAGCCCCGCCCGCCGCTCCGCCTCCCGGACCAGCCCTTTCTCGAGCCTGGCCGCGATGTCGGCGAGCGTGGGCTCGTCCTCGGCCGCCTCCCGGAACACCCCCAGCGCCACGTCCACCGCCTTGACCGCGCCCATGCCCTTGCCCCGCACGTCGCCGACCAGGCAGCGCACGCCGTACGGGGTGTCCTGCACGCCGTACAGATCGCCACCGATCTGCGCCTCCTTCGCGGCCGACTGGTAGCGCACGGCGATCCGCAGCGAGCCGATGGAGGTCGGCGGGTGGGGGAGCACGGCACGCTGCACGGCGAGAGCGACCTCCCGCGCCGACTCCAGCCGTACGTTGCGGTAGTGCATGAGGCGGTTGACGACGACGGCGAACGCCGACACGGTCGCCACCGTGGCCAGCTCGCTCAGCCCGCTCGCGTCGCCGATGAAGCCGAAATGGGCGAGCAGGGCGAAGTCGGCGGCGAGGGCGCCGATGCCCGCCAGGATCGTCGCCCGCAGCGACAGCAGCGCGGCGGCCGACATCGGCGCGGCGGTGTAGAAGGCCTCGGCGCTGAACCGGGGAGGGGTGTTGTAGTCGAGCAGGGCACCACCGATCAGCAGGAGGAGGGGCAGCGACTGGAGGTGGCGCAGGAACCACCGCGCCGCCTCCGCGAGCCCCGCGCTCGGTGCCTTCACGTGGCCGCTCCGCTCTCCCGCGAGTACGAGCCCTACGTCACTCCAGCATCCCCGGGTCCGATCATGGGTGCCAGCGGTGGGGCGGCCGTATGGGTGCGCGCCCCGCTGCGGTGAGGGGCTCGATGTCGAAGGTGATGGGGGTGGTGGTCACATAGTGGTTGCCGTCGGCAGGCCGAGGAGAGCGGTCGCGTTGGTGTCGAGGACGCGCTTCGCCTGCTGGGGCGGGAGCCCGGAGCTCTCGATGTAGGCGACGGCGGTGCGGAAGAGGTCGCCGTCCTCGTAGGGGAAGTCGGTCCCCAGGACGATCCGGTCGGCGCCGAGGGTCTCCACGGCGGCCCACAGCGCGGGCCCGTGTCCGTGGCCGACGCTGTCGTACCAGAGCCGGCGCGCGGTCGCGCCGGGCTTCTCGGGGAGGTCCGGGGTCCGCCATTCCCAGGAGTACTGGTTGTCGACGCGCTGGAGCAGCATGGGCAGCGCCCCGCCGAGGTGGGTGGAGAGGATCCTCATGCGGGGGAAGCGGCCGGGAACGCCTGCGCGGATCAGGTGCATGACCGCCACGGTGTCCTCGACGGGAGCGCCGACGGACCAGGTCAGACGGAAGTCCGTGATCTGCGCGCTGCCCGCGCCGCACCCCGCCGGGTGGACGAAGAGGACGGCGCCGCGGTGGTCGAGTTCGGCGAAGACCGGCTCGAACGCCGGGTCGGCGAGCGAACGGCCCAGGACCGAGGTGGTCACGCAGACCCCGGCCATGCCCAGCTCGTCCAGGGCCCGGGCGAGCTCCGCCAGCGCGAGGTCGGTGTGGGGGAAGGGCAGGGAGGCGAAGGCCAGGAACCGCCGCGGCCGGCGCGCCACGACCTCGGCGTACTGGTCGTTGACGAACCGCGCCGCGCGCACCGCGTGGGCGGGGTCGGCGAAGTGGGGCGACTGGGGCGGGGCGGAGAGCACCTGGCAGGCGACGCCCGCCGAGTCCATCAGCTCCAGGCGCGCCTCGAGCTCCTGTTCGCCCAGCCCCGCGCCCATGCCGCGCTGGTCCGCCGTGTCGGTCTTCCCGTAGCCCTCGAGCAGGTCGAGGTACTCGTCGGTCCACGCGTGGGCGTGCACGTCGACGCGCATGGGCGCTCTCCCTCCTGCGCGGTCGCCTTCGGCGGTCGCCGGCGCGGAGGAGGCGGCCGGTCACCCGAACGCGGTCACAGACACCAGGCTGGGACGCGTACGGAAAGGTCGCAAACGCACCGGTGCCCGGCCGGAGCCGGAGAGCCCGGGGGCCGCGGAGCTCATCTGTCCGCCCGTTCGCCGTTGAGGGTGGTTTCCGGGAAAGCCCGCACACGGCCGGACGGGCCCGTGGAACTCTCGCATGCCAAGAATTCACCGGCATGTCACGGAGGTTCCTATGTTCAGCTCCAGGCGCGCGAGCCGCATCCGCGCGCTGGCTCTCACCGCGCTCACGGCCGGTCTGCTGTGCGGCGGCATGACGACGAGCGCGAGCGCGGCCGGAGGGTCCTCTACGGCCACCGACGGCGCCGGCAAGACACGTGAGGTCAACCCCGGGGACCGCGTGCTCGCCGGGCTCACGCGGACGGTCACCGGCCTGATGGGCGATCCCACCCCGGTCACCCGGATCCTGCCCGCCGCCGGAGACCTCAGCGGCTGACGGCGGCCGGGAGACGCCCGCCGCGTCGCGATCCGGCGCGGCGGGCGCCGCCGCCGAGATGGCTTGATTACTGGTTCGCAGACGATTCCCGGCGCCTGGATGATGTGTCCCGCCCGTCCCAAGTCCCCAGGAGCACAAGGGAGTGCGGCCATGACCGCTGTCATCACCCCGCAGGAACTCCACGCGCGCTACCAGAAGACCTTCGGGCGGGCAGGCGGCTACCTGCCGAGAAACCCGCTGGCGGTCGACGAGTTCCACCGGGGCATCGCCCCGCGGGCGGCGGACCTCAGGAAGGACCTCGACCCCACCGTGCAGGACCTGGCGGACTTCATCCACTCCGACCTCACCGTCCGGATGTACGTGACGAACATGCTCCTGGAGGTTCCGGAGGCGCACCGCCACATCCACACCGTGGACGACCTCATCGAGCACCTCAACGTCGTCGTCAGGTGGGCGCCCGCGTACAACCGCAACCCGCTCCACCAGATATTCCTGCCGATGTCGGCGCTGTTCGGCTACATGCGGCTGACGCCGTCGGGCTCCGTCGTGTTCCGCATGCCGCAGTTCAACGACAAGCTCCGGCCGGTCCTGCAGAAGTGGTGCGCCTATCTGAACAGCGAAGAGAGCGCCCATGTGCTGAACACCCGCGAGAGCGGCTGGTTCTCCCAGCCCGCCGTCGAGATGAACAAGCTCTACGAGTACGAATGCTGGGAGCGGCGCGACGAGAAGCACTGGGGCTTCACGTCCTTCAACGACTTCTTCCACCGCCGCATCAAGGACGAACTCCGGCCGCTGGCCGGGAACGGCGACCCTGGCGTCATCGTCGCCCCGAACGACGGCACCGTCTACAACATCCAGCGCGGAGCGGCCAGGGAGACGGACTTCTGGCTCAAGGAGCAGTACTCGCTCGGCGACATGCTGCGCGGGCCGGAGTGCGGGGACGAATACGTCAGCGCCTTCGTCGGCGGTGACGTGTACCAGTCGTTCCTGTCCGTGAACAGCTTCCACCGGTGGACCGTGCCCGTGGACGGGACGGTCAAGCACCTGGAGATCGTGCCCGGCCTGATGTTCAGCGCCGCCTGGCGGGAGTCGCCCGACCCGACGACGTGGACCCACTCGCAGAGCTACCAGGCGCATGTGAACACCCGCGGGCTGGCGTTCATCGAGTGCGGCGAGGAGCTCGGCCGGCGCATGGTGTGCGCCGTGGTGATCGGCATGGAGGAGGTCTCGTCGGTCACCTGGTCGGTCGCCGTGGGCGACACGGTGCACAGGGGCCAGGAGCTCGGGTACTTCAGCTACGGGGGCTCCAGCATGGCCCTGGTCTTCGAGCAGGGCGTCGTCGACGAGTTCACCGTCCCGCAGAACGACCCCCACACGCACCCGGACGACGGTCCCGCGGTCTTCGCGCGCTCGCAGATCGCCCGCGCCTGCTGAGGCATGGTGGCCGCCGGCATGCTGCCGGCGGCCACCGGTCAGTGAGCGAACTCGACCGAGACGTGCGGGGCGAGCGACGCCAGGAAGTCCCCCGCGTCGAACAGCTCCCCGGGGGCGGCGACACCGGCTCTCCTCGCCCGCCCGTCGAGGACACGGCGGACCGCCTCCACCGCCAGGGGCGCGCTGACGGCGTAGATGTCCCGGCCCCGGGCCACGGCCCGGCGTTCGGTACCACCGGAGCGGACGACCGCCTCGACCAGGAAGGTCTGGGCCGACCGCCCGAGGCCGTCGACCGGCGCCGGGGCCGGGGCGCCGGGGGCCAGCACGTCCTGGACGGCGCCGGACGTCATACAGGTGTCGATGACCGGCACGCTGACGTGCCGTGAGATCGTCACGCTGTCCGCCGTGGTGAACTCCCGCACCACGTCCTGGTCGCCCACCGGCGCCGGGAAGGACCACCGGCCGGTCGGCGCCTTGTCGGTCCGCAGTTCCAGCCGGCCGTCCGCGTGCACGAGACGACGGCCCTCGCGGCGTTCCCTGGAGACCGCCGACGAGGCCCGGGTCCCGGCGGTGGGGTGCCAGCTGCTCAGCGCGTAGGCGAGGGACACCTCGTCGGCCGACCGCCGGTCGCCCAGCGCGGCGGTCACCAGAAGATCGCCCAGCCCGCCGAAGAACGCCATCGCCGGGACGACCGCCACCCCCGCGGCCTCCGCCCGTTCCGCGAAGTGCGTGAACGTGTCGGCGACGGCCTCCACCTCGCCCGCGACGTCCACATAGGGGATCCGGGCGCGCAGCGCCGCCTCGATCACGGGGGATGCCGTCCCGGCGAAGGGGCCCGCGCAGTTGATCACGGCGTCCGCGCCGGCCAGCGCGCGGTCGAGCGAGGCGGGATCGCCGACCGTCGCCGGCCGGACGCCGAGCCCGGGTCGGACCCCGGAATGCCGGCCGGCCAGCGCGTCGAGCCGCCCGGTGTCGCGGCCGCAGAGGACCGGCCGCAGGCCGCGCTCCAGGAGTTCGGCCACCACGAAGCGCCCGGTGTGTCCGTAGGCGCCGACGACGGCCACCTGTCCGCTCGTTCCCATGAGTGCTCCCCGATCCATGTCGTGTTCGATTCATCGACCGGGACAGGCTCCCCCGAGGAGGGCGGGGCCGACGAGTGTCGGAAGTGCCACGCCTCGTACAGTTTCGGACATGACTACCGTCGCCCTGGCCGTCACCGAAGGGGTGAGCCACTTCGAACTGGCCGCGCCCTGCGAGGTGTTCGGCGCTGACTGGTCCAACCTCGCCGACCCGTGGTACGAGCTCACCGTCTGCGGACCCGCCGGAGCCCGGGTCGGCGGCCGGTTCCGGCTCGAACCCGACGAGGGGCTCGACCGGCTCGTGCGGGCGCACACGGTGATCGTCCCGGCCTGCGCGGACCTCGACGCGGACCCGCCCGCCGAGCTCGTCGACGCCGTGCGCGCGGCACACCGCGCCGGCGCGCGGATCGTCTCGCTGTGCACGGGGGCGTTCGTCCTGGCCGCCGCCGGCCTGCTGGACGGCCGGCGGGCCACCACCCACTGGTTGCACGCCCCCGCCCTGGCCGCCAGATACCCCGGGGTGCGGGTCGACGCGGACGTGCTCTACGTCGACGACGGCAGCGTCCTCACCTCGGCGGGCAAGGCGGCGGCCATGGACCTGTGCCTCCATCTGGTCCGGCTCGACCACGGCTCGGCCGTCGCCAACGCGCTGGCCCGCCGCCTGGTCGTGCCTCCGCAGCGCGAGGGCGGACAGGCCCAGTTCGTCGCCACCCCGGCGCCCGACCCGCGCTCCCACGCGCTCTCCGGCCTGTTCACCTGGGCGCTGCGGCGGCTCGACCGGCCGCTGACGGTCGAGGACCTCGCCCGCCAGGCCAACATGAGCTCCCGGAACCTGGCCCGCCACTTCAACGCCGTCACCGGCACCACCCCGCTGCGCTGGCTGCGCGCCCACCGGATCCGCCGGGCCCAGGAGCTCCTGGAGACCACCGACGACAGCGTCGAGGCCATCGCCGAGGCCACCGGCATGGGTACGGCCGCTTCCCTGCGCCGGCACTTCAACCGGACGGTCGGCGTGCCCCCGGACACCTATCGCCGCACCTTCCGTGACGGAACAACCGGTGGTTGAAAGCAGTACTTACTTGGCGTCGCCCTCCGAAGAGCGCGGGGCCGCCGGACAGGGGAGACTGGAGGTGTGCCGTAGTCCCGGGAGCGCGCGGGAGGAGGAAGGGTAGGGGACCATGTCCGACGACGTGATGGGTGACGAGGTCTATCAGCCGGCCCGTTCGGACCGCCGGGACAACCCCGGTGACCTGGACCTGGAGAACGCCCTGGACGGTGACCTTCTCGACGAGGTGCTCGACGAGGGCTACTCGCCCCCGGAGAAGCCGCTCGGCGTGGGCCACCACGGCACCACGGCCCGGGAGCAGCGGGAGCGCGAGAGCCTCGACCAGCGGCTCGCCGAGGAGGTCCCCGACCTCCCGGTGCCCGACGGCGACGGCATCGGCGACCAGCCCGGCGGCGACGGCGAGCCGATCGACGAGGAGGTCGGCGACGTACGGGCCGGCCGGCTCACCGCCACCATCGACGCCATGCCGCCCCGGCGCAACGACGTCTTCGCCCGGGACGTGGGCATCGACGGGGGCGCGGCCTCCGCCGAGGAGGCGGCGATGCACGTCGTGCCCGAGGAGCCCGTGGCCGAGTTCGGCGAGGACATCGGGGCGTGAGCCGTCCGGGCGCCGGATCGTGACAGAGGACGCCCTGCGCCCAGGAAAAAAGGGCGGGGTCCGGATGGACCCCGCCCTCACTTCATGTGCCGTCGGCTACATCAGGCCGCCGCGGTCGCCGGCACGGCCTCGTCGGCCGGCTCGGTGGGACGCGGGACCCGGTGGAGGCCCTTGCGGTCGTAGAGGCGCGTGACGCCGAAGCCGAAGAGCAGGGCGACGACCAGGGCGATGCCCATGGAGACCCAGGCGCGGGTCAGGCCGGCGTCGGCCTGGGCGTCGTAGTAGAGGATCGAGCGCATGCCGCCGGTGATCTGGCGGAGCGGCTCGAACTCGGAGAGCCAGCGGAAGAAGCCGGGCAGCGCCTCCAGCGGCACGGTGGCACCGGAGGACGGGACGGCCATGGCGACGAAGACGATGGCCGAGAGCAGCATGCCGGGGACGCCGAACACGGAGAGGAGCGTCAAGGCGCTGATGCCGACGACGGCGATCGTGGCCACGGAGTAGACCCACAGCAGGCCCAGGTGGGAGGCGTCCATGCCGAGGATGCCGACGGTGGCGGCCTCGACGATGGAGCCCATCACCAGGGAGAAGGCCAGCATGAGGACGGAGCTGATGGCCAGCGTGCGCACGCGGCTGGTGTGCTGGAGGGGCTGCCGCAGGCGGAAGGGGCCGAAGTCGGAGTGGAGGTAGCCGAGCGCGGTGTCCACCTGGTTGGTGAGCGCGTTGGCGCCGAGCATGCCGCAGACGACCAGGACCAGCGCGTAGTAGAAGGCGCTCAGGCCCATGGCGCTGTGGGTGCCGAGCGGGTGGCCGTCGGCGACCTGGACGGACACCGGGTCGGCGAGCAGCAGCTTGGCGGCCGGGGCGAGCGGGGCCTTCTGGGCGGCGGCGCGGTCGAGGAGCTGCTTGCCGAGCTGCGCGGAGGCGGCGTGCGCGGCCTTCTGCGTGGCCTGGCTGGCCATCGAGGAGCCGAAGCTGCCCGCCGACTGGTTGGTGAGCACCGTCATCGTCGGACGGGCCGGCTGGGTCTGCTGGGGGCTGGTCAGCCCCGTCACCGCGGCGGTGAAGTTCTGGGGAACGACGACGGCGCCGTAGAGCTTGCCCTGGCCGAGCTTCTTGTCGGCCTCCTGACGGCTGAGGACCTGCCAGTCGAAGCTCTTGTTGCCCTCGGCGGACTTCTTGATGCCGGAGACGACCTGCTCGCCGAGGTTCATGTGCTTGCCGTTGGCGTCGAGCCCCTTGTCGCTGTTGACCAGGGCGACGGGCAGGTCACGCAGGTTGCCCTTGGGGTTGACGTTGCCGCCCACGTACAGGAGGGCGAACAAGGTGGAGACCACCGCGAGGATGAGGCCCGAGCCGATCCACAGCCGTGGGCTGCGGAGCACGGACGAGGACGGGAGGGAAGACATGATCGCTCCGGGGTGATGACGCAGAGTAGCTAGATATCGAAGGTATCCAGGTGCTAGATAGTGGCAGTATCCAACAGGGGTGTCCAATCGTTGAAGGCGGATACCCGGTTCGCATCACCAGCGAGGAAGCCGCATGAAGATCTCGGAGCTCAGCCGCAGGGCCGGCGTGCCCGTCGCCAGCATCAAGTACTTCCGGCGCGAAGGCCTGCTGCCCGCCGGCCGGGCGACGGCCGCGACGCTGGCCGAGTACGGCGAGGAGCACGTCCAGCGGCTGCGGCTGATCAAGGCGCTGACCACGCTGGGAGGGCTGTCCATCGCCGCCACCCGGGATGTGCTGACGGCCGTCGGCGAGGCCCACACCACCGACGGGAAGCTCGGCGCCATCAGTTACGCCCTGCCCGTGCCCGTCGCGGACTCGCCCGTCGCGGACTCCGCTCAGGACGCGGCGGACCAGGCGGCCGCCGAAGCGGAGGTGGCCGGCCTGATCGCGGCCATGGACTGGCAGACGCCCGACGCCTCCCCGCACGTACGGGGGCTGACCGAGGCGCTCAAGGCGCTCAGGCGGGTCGACGCGGACTACCGGCCGGGTGAGCTCGCCGCCTACGCGGCGCTGGCCAACTCCATCGCCCGGCTGGACCTCGAACGCGCGGCCACCTTCGGTGACGACGCGGAGGCCGTGGCCGAACGGGCGGTCATCGTCTTCGCCCTCTCCGCCCCCGTGCTGGAGCTCCTGCGCCGCCTCGCGCAGGAGGACCAGGTCCGCCGCCGCGTCGTGGAGCGGGGCGACGCCCTTTCTTGAAACTTCAAGAACATCGACCTAGAGTGAGCCTCGAGCCAGTTCTTGAAACTTCAAGAACTCGGCTTCCCCCCTCACGAAGGAGTCGTTGTGAAGTCCACCCGGAAGGTCTGGGCCACGGCAGTCGCCCTCGGCGTGCTCGCCGCGAGCGGAGCCACCGTCGCCGCCGCCACCCCGTCCGCCCACCCCGCGGCGAAGAGCGCGAGCGAGGACGAGCAGCTGCAGAAGCTGTACAAGGACGCGCTGGCCGAGGGCGGTCGCCTGGTCGTCTACGCCGGCGGCGACAAGCCGGGCCAGGCCGACTACCTCAAGAACGCCTTCCTCAAGCAGTTCCCCAAGATGAAGGTCGACACCGTCGTCGACTTCAGCAAGAACCACGACGCCCGCCTCGACAACCAGATAGCCGAGCACAAGGTCGTCGCCGACGTCGTCCACCTCCAGACCCTCGACGACTTCCCCCGCTGGAAGAAGGAGGGGGCGCTCATGCCGTACAAGCCGGTGGGCTGGAACAAGGTCTACGACCAGATCAAGGACAAGGACGGCTACTACACCGGCCTGTTCTTCATCGCCTTCGCCAACGTCACCGCCACCACGCTCGGCGGCGACGCGCCCGTCGAGGCCGCGGACTTCCTCAAGCCCGAGTTCAAGAACAAGCTCGTCTTCACCTACCCCAACGACGACGACGCCGTCCTCTACTACTTCAAGCAGCTCACCGACAAGTACGGCTTCGACTACCTGAAGAAGCTGCTCGCCCAGAACCCCAAGTTCGTGCGCGGCACCGCGGACGCCTCCGCCACGGTCGGCACCGGCGGCTACGTGGCCAACTTCGGCAGCTCGGGAAGCTCCAGCGGCCTGTCGAAGACGAGCACCCCGCAGCGGTCGCCGTGGGTCGCCTGGCCCCAGACCGGCGCCATCCTCAAGGACGCCCCCCACAAGTCCGCGGCCAAGCTGTACCTGAGCTGGCTCCTGTCGAAGCAGGGGCAGGAAGGTCGCTGGAGCGCCCGCACGGACGTCGCGACCCCGGCCGGCCGCAAGAACATCTTCGACTACGACAACATGAACCCGCTCGGCCTCGGCCAATTCATGAGCGACCGCGCCGCACTCGACCGCTTCAAGGCGCGCGTCAGCCTCTACGTCGGTGACGTCAAGGGCGCCGACCCGGCCGACCCCGAGGGCAAGCTCGGCCTGTACCCCGTCGACCAGAACGGCACCCAGGGCTAGGACGAGGGTGAAGGGGGATCGTGTCCAGGACTCGCGCTTTCCGCCCCTCCCGGGAATGCGACACAACCAACACCGGTTACGCCTATGTCATCGATGTGACGTACCGAGTGGAGGACGATCCCCCCATGACCACGACGACACCCACGACCGCCGGTCCCGCCGAACTGCCCTCGCGAGCCGCGCGCCTCCTCGGCCGCCCCCTCGCCCTGGGCGATGTCACCCTCGCCAACCGCATGGTGATGGCGCCGATGACCCGGCGCTTCTCGCCGGGCGGCGTGCCCGGCGAGGACGTCGCCGCGTACTACGCGCGACGGGCGGCCGGCGGCGTGGGCCTGATCATCACCGAGGGCACCTACGTGGCCCGCGACGCCGCGGAAGCCTACGACAACGTGCCCTACTTCCACGGCGACGAGGCCCTGGCCGGCTGGGCGCGGGTGGCCGAGCGGGTGCACGAGGCCGGCGGTCGCATCATGCCCCAGCTCTGGCACACCGGCGTGGCGCGCCCCGACGGCGCCGCACCGCTGGGCGTACCGGCCGACACCCCGTCCGGGACCGACCTCGACGGCCGCCCGCACGGCAAGGAGATGACGCGGGCCGACATCGACGCGGTCGTCGGCGCCTTCGCGCGGGCCGCCGCCGACGCCGAGCGCGCCGGCTTCGACGGCGTCGAGCTGCACGGCGCCCACGGCTACCTGATCGACACCTTCCTGTGGCACGGCACCAACAGGCGCACCGACGCCTACGGCGGCGACCACACCTCCCGGGCCCGCTTCGCGGCCGAGATCGTCTCGGCCGTGCGCGCCGCCGTCTCGCCCGGCTTCCCCGTCGTCTTCCGCCTCTCGCAGTGGAAGGCCGACCACTACGACGCCCGGCTCGCCGAGACCCCGCAGGAGCTCGAACGGCTGCTCGCCCCGCTCGCGGCGGCGGGCGTGGACGCCTTCCACGCCTCCACCCGGCGCTACTGGCTGCCCGAGTTCGAGGACGGCGACCTGAACCTCGCGGGCTGGACGAAGAAGCTCACCGGCAAGCCCACCATCACCGTCGGCTCGGTGGGCCTGGACCAGGAGTTCAGGGGCGCGCGCAACAGCGCCGACCACGCGGGAGTGACCGGCATCGAGCCGCTCCTGGACCGCCTCGAGCGCGACGAGTTCGACGCCGTCGCCATCGGCCGGGCCCTCATCTCCGACGCCGAGTGGCCCGCCAAGGCCCTCACCGACCGGCTCCACGAGGCCGTGCCCTACCACGCGTCGCAGCTCGGCACACTGGTTTGACGCACCGGAGCGCACACCGGGGCGCCGGCTTCCCGGAAGGACGGTTCACGCGATGACCTGGCCCGCGACGGCACGTTACGGCCTGGAGGCGGCTCCCGGCGGCCTCGGCCTCGTCCAGGACCTGCTGAACACGGCCGCGACCCCGGCGCCCGGTTCCGTGGACCTCCTCGCCGCCCTCGACGACGCGCGGGCGTGGGCGGACGCGGCCACCGCGCGGTGGACGGCCGTCACCGGGCAGCCGGTGCCCCCGGTGCTCCTCGACGCCGAGGAGGCCGGGAAGCTGCGGGCCTTCCGTGACGACCTGCGCCGGCTGATCACGGAAGGCACCGGGGACGAGCCGGGTGCCGGCCCCCGCGCGGCGCTCCCGCACCACGGCTCGGTGACGCTGCGGCTGGGGGAGGACGGCGTCGTCCGCCTGGAGCCGTGCGGCCCGGGGCGGCGCCGGCTGGCCGCCCTCGTCCTGGTGGCGGTCTTCGAGGCGCAGCGGGACGGCACGTGGCACCGTCTCAAGACCTGCCGCGCCCCGCGCTGTCGCGTCGCCTTCTACGACCGTTCGCGCAACAACAGCGGTGTCTGGCACGACGTCAAGTCCTGCGGCAACGCGGCCAACCTCCGCGCCTGCCGGGCCCGCCGCCGGGCCCGGGAAGCGGAGGACGGCGGCGCCTGACGCCCCGGCCCGGTGGCGGTCAAAAGCCTGTGCGACCTGGGGTATGCTTTTTCTCGTCGCCGGCCCCAATAGCTCAGTCGGCAGAGCGTCTCCATGGTAAGGAGAAGGTCAACGGTTCGATTCCGTTTTGGGGCTCCGAGATAGAAGGCCTCCACCGGTTCGGTGGGGGTCTTCTGCTGTTTGTTCGCCCATACGGATGAATCCGCTAAAAGCACCATCTGATGGTCGGGCGATGCCGCTTCCATGGACGCGTCGTGGGGATCCGCGCGCGCATCCGGGAGGGCCGGTTGGACCGCCGCACGTTTCAGAGCCGACTTTTCGCGTTGGGGAGTCTGACGGTGGCCGGGGGGCTGCCGGTGACATGGGGGAGCGCGGCCGCCGAGCCGGTCCGCCGGGCCGGGCCGGGGAGCGAGGGGGTGTCGCCCCGGCGGTCGGTGGTGGAGTACGAGCTGCCGCCCGCCGAGGAGACCCACGAGCTCGTCAAACTGCCGGACAAGCCGGTGGTCGTGGTGTCGCAGATGTCCAACAGCCATCTGGTGAAGCTGAGCCTGGATCCACGCACCGAGCGGGTCACCGGCGCCAAGGCGTTCCCGCTGGGGCCGAAGGACGCGATGCTGCACGGACTGGCGGTGTCGGAGCGTCACCCCGGGCGGATCTGGGCCACGCACGAGGGCGGGAACCGGCTGCTGCTGGTCGATCCGAGGGCGGACGAGCCGGACGCCGCGCCGCGCGTCGAGCGGGAGATCGGCATTCCGGGCGGCGGCCGGGGCCCGCACTACGTCAACGAGTACGGCGACACGCTGTGGGTGACGCTGAAGGGCAGCGACCAGGTCCTGGCCCTGGACCACACCCGGCCGGAACGCTTCCGGCTGTTCGAGGCGAAACCGCACCCCATCTTCGCCGCGCGGCACCCGGACAGCGGTGACTTCTACGTCAGCCAGGACGGCGCGAGCGCGGTACTGCGGATCGATCCGCGGAGCGGACGCACCGCGCAGCTGCCGGTCCCCGCCGAGCGGGGCAGCACCCCGGTCGGGCTGATCAGCGGCCCCGGCGGCGTCTGGCTGGTGCTCCTGGGCACGGAGAAGGCCGGGACCGGCACGTTCGGCCGGATCGACGAGGACGGCCGGATCACCTGGCACCGGCTGCGCGAAGCGCGCGGCCGCTCGGCGTCGCTGCTCCACCTGGCCTTCGAACGGCCGGGGCCCGGGCGTGAGCCCGTGCTGTGGCTGCTGGCGTCGTCGATCGTCTCCGACGACGCGCGGGACCAGATCGTCCGGGTGCGGTTCGACGCGTCGTGGACGCACATCGTCGAGGAGGAGTACGCGGCGCTGCCGACGCAGCTGTGCAAGGCGCACCGCCTGCTGCCGCTGGCGAACAGCGTGCTCGCCACCGAGCTGACGACCTTCACGGTGGCGCAACTGACGACCACGCCCGGCTGACGCGGGGTCAGTGCCGCGGGGTGAGGGGCCGGCGACGGGGATCGCCGGCCCCTTGTGGCGCGTCGGTCACCGCGCGAGCCACTCCGGGCGGCCCGAGCCGCGTGGGACGAGCACGGTGCGGAACGCGCCGGGGGTCCCGGACATCACGACCTGGTCGGTGACGCCCTGGTAGCGGCCGCAGGGGGTGTCGGCGGTGAAGGTGTCCGGGTCGAGGTAGGCGTGGCGCTCGCCGGTGCCCGCGAGCTCGCGGGCGTAGTCCTTGCCGAGGACGCCCAGGCTGAGGATCCACAGGGCGACGCGGGTGAGCGAGACGTGCACGCGGTAGCTGCCGCCCTCGGTGGCCCGCCGCATGAGGGCGGCGATGACGCCGGTGGTGGCGAGCCAGGGGACGAGGTAGTCGTTGACGACCTTGATCGGGGGGAGGGCCGGGTTGTCGTCGGTGCCTTCGAGGTTCATCATGCCCGCGACGCAGCCGGCGGTCTGGTCGAAGCCGACGCGGTTCGCCCACGGCCCGTGCTGCCCGTGGAGGCTGACGGTGGTGTGGATGATGCCGGGCCGGATCGCGGCGGCCTCCTGCGGGCCGAGGCCCATCCGCTCCAGGTATCCGGCGCGGTGGTTGGCGTAGAAGACGTCGGTGCCGCGCAGCAGGTTCCGCAGGACGGCGGCGGCCTCCGGGTCGCGCGCGTGGTCGAGGGTGGCGGAGCGCACGCCCACCTGGGCGGTGTAGTAGAGGATGTCGTTCTCGAACTGGCCGGGGCGCCAGATGTTGAGGGCGTCGGCGCCGTGCTGGGCCATGGTGCGGCCGATGGCGGCGCCGGCGATGACATGGCCCAGGCCCAGGGCGCGCACCCCGTCCAGGGGCTGGGTGGCGCCGGGCGGCAGCGGCTCGGGGTCGCTGTCGCCGATCTTCTCGATCTCGATCAGGGGCAGGTCGGCCAGGACGTCGCGGTACTGGCGGGTGCCGAGGAACTCCCGGGTGCCGCGCAACATGGGCATGACGACCCCGGCGTCCGCCCCGGCCCGCTCCAGCTCGGCGCCGTCCCAGCGGGAGACGGCGTTCGCGACGGCGAGGGCGTCGTCGGGCGTGCCCAGCAGCTTCAGGGTGCGGGACTTGAGCGCGGGGTAGACGTTAAGGGGCATCACCCAACGGCCGTCGCCGGCGCGGTAGAAGGACAGGGAGAAGGGATCGTCGGGGGCGACGATCGGGTAGCCGTTGAGCTTCTCCCACTTCCCGTCGTAGAAGGGGCACAGCCGGTGCGGGGCCTTGCGCAGGTCCATGGCGATGTCCTGGCCGGGGCCGCCGCGGTGCCGCCACAGCTTGGCCAGGGCGACGGACTTGGCGGTCAGGCCCAGGGCGGGGGCGGCGGCCAGCCGCAGGGTGGAGGGGACGACCGGGTCGGCGCCGGTGAAGGAGACCGTGCCGCCCGCGTCGCGCTCGTTCATGCCGACGACGCCGAGGACGTCGTCGAGCGCGGCGTGGATGTCGAAGCCGTCCCCGGATTCACCGGTGACCGGCTTGTCGAGCGCGGCATTGATCTTGTCGGTGAGGTTCATGCTGTTGCCTGTCCGTGCTGTGCGGGCTGTCCGTGCTGGGCCTGCTGTGCCTGTGCCTGGCGTCCGTCGGCGGGAGCGGCGAGGGCACGCATCAGGGCGAGCTGCGCGCGGTCGCGGCGGGCGGCGAGTTCCCCCACCGGCTCGCCGCCGAACGCCTCCTCCGCCTGCGCGGTGAGCAGGGCGACGGTGGGCTCGTCGAACGACGGCTCGCCCAGGCCGGGCCAGCTCGCCTCCATGGCGCGGCCGAGGTGCGTCAGGAAGTGCGGCAGCCCGCCGGGGCCGCCGCCGAGGTGGAAGGTGCGGAAGGGGCCCGCGACCGCCCAGCGCAGCCCGATGGAGTCGGTGACGATGTCGTCGAGCTCGGCCTCGGTGACCACGCCTTCGGCCACCAGGTGCACGCACTCGCGGAAGAGCGCGGCCTGGAGGCGGTTGGCGACGAAGCCGGGGACCTCCTTGCGGAGGATCTGGGGCTTCTTGCCCAGCGACGCGTAGAAGTCACGGGCCCGCCGCAGGGTCTCCGGGGAGGTCCGCTCACCCGGGACGATCTCCACCAGCGGGACGAGGTGCGGCGGGTTGAAGGGGTGGCCGACGACGAGGCGTTCCGGCTGCCGCAGCGCCGTGGCGATCGCGGTGGCGGGGATGCCGGAGGTCGATGTGGCCAGCAGCGCGTGGGCCGGGGCGGCCGCCTCGACGGTCCGCCAGATCTCCCGCTTGACGTCCAGCCGTTCGGGGCCGTTCTCCTGGACGACGTCGGCCCGCGCGACCGCGGCGGCCAGGTCCGGCTCGAAGCGGAGCCGGGCCGTCAGCCGCTCGGTGGGCAGTCCGAGCTCGGCGAGGGCCGGCGCGATCTCCGCCAGCCCGGCCAGCACCTGGTCCTCGGCCTCGGGACGCGGGTCGCTGACGACCACGTCCAGGCCGTGGGCCAGGAACAGCCCGGCCCAGGAGATCCCGATCACGCCGCCGCCGATGACGGTGACGGAGACGCGGTCGCGGGGACGCGGGGCCGATGTGTGTGCGTTCATGGTGTGCACCCGTTCTTCTCGATCGGGAGGGGGCGTCAGTTCGTCAGGTAGTCGTGGACGACCTCGGCCGGGCTCAGGGTGAGGTCGGTGAGGATGTGGCTCGCGGAGACGACCTCCAGGACCGGCAGGTCCGCGAGCGGTGCCAGCGCGTGGGCGAACAGCTCCAGGCGCGCCGGTCCGCGAAAGGCGCTCTTGACCGTGATGTCGGTGATCCGGGTGCGGACCAGTTCACAGATGCGCGGCCGGCCGTCGTAGCCGGGCAGCGCCTTGACCATGAAGGTGGGGACGCAGATCTCGGCGCGGGCCTCGTCGAGGTCCATCGGGTGGTGCTTGTAGCCCATCGTGGCGGTGGCCACCCGCAGCGAACCGTAGTCGAGCGTGCCGACGAGGGTGTCGGAGTCCGTGTAGAGCCTGGGCGAACCGGCCTTCTTCGGGTAGGCGCCCAGCTCCCGGCCGCTGGAGATCGCCGGAACGCTGTCGAGGTACATCGCCAGGTTGTACTCGCCGCGCTCGCCCGCGTACTCGACGGGCACGACCTGGCCCGCCTCGGTGTAGTCGCCCAGCCCCGTCACGTCCGGCATCCGCATGATCTCGAAGCGCACCAGCGGCTCGGGGAGCGACAGCGGCTCGGGGACGACCCGGCGCAGCGCCTCGGGGTCGGTGCGGTAGGTGATGTTGAGGTACTCGCGGTCGGTGAACCGGTACCGGGTGGGGGCGAAGGCGGGGGCGTCCAGCGGAGTGGTGAACAGCCGGGCGACGTCGTGCATGTGCATGGTGGCTTCCTTTCAGCGCCTGGAACCACCTCACTCCTCCGGCCACGATTCTGTCCAATATATGTTTCACGCGAATTCGATATGCTCAGGCATATGGAGCTCACCCAACGCCTGCTCGAACAGTTCCTGGTACTCGCCGAGGAGAAGCACTTCGGACGCGCTGCGGAACGGCTGTCGATGAGCCAGCCCCCGCTCAGCCAGGCGATGCAGCGCCTTGAGCGAGGGCTCGGGGTGACGCTGCTGGACCGGGGGCCGGGCGGCGTGCGCCTCACCCCGGCGGGGGCCGCCTTCGCCGTCGAGGCGCGGCGCCTCCTCGACGCGCGGACCGCCGCCGTCGAACGGGTGCGACGCGTCGCGCACGGCCTGGAGGGCGATGTGCGCGTGGGGTACGTGAGCATCCTCAGCCACCGCCACCTGCCCCGGCTGCTGCGCGCCACGGCCGACGAGCTTCCCGGCCTCCGCGTCCAGCTGCGCCAGGACTCCACGGCCGCGCTCGTGGAGATGATCGGCGCCGGAACCCTGGACCTCGCCTTCCTCCGTGACCCCTCACCCATACCGGAGGATCTCGAAGCCCAAGCCTTCGCCGTCGAACGCGTCGTCGCCGCCGTGCCGGACGAACACCGCCTGGCCGGTGCCGGGTCGATCGCCCTCGCGGACCTGCGCGACGACGACTTCGTCCTCCCCAGCGCGACAGCCCTGCCCGGGCTCGCCCTCCAGGCCCAACGCGCTTGCCAGGACGCCGGGTTCACGCCGCGCCGCCGTGCCGACGCGGACGATCTCAGCGGCTTGCTCGGCTACGTGGCCGCCGGACTGTGCGTCAGTCTTCTGCCGGAGGACCTGCGCGACTTCCCCGTCCCGGGCATCGCCTTCGTGCCGCTCCAGGACTCCTCGCCGTACCTCCGGACGACCGTCGCCGCCGTGCACCGGCCCGACGCGGACGCCGCCGTGCGACGCCTACTGGAGCTGATCACCCGGCACATGGGCCCGGAGCGCGGCGTGTGAGCGGCGTGGCGGAGGGGGCGCCGCGCCCGTAGTGGCCTTACGGTTGACGGCTCCCCGGCGTGTGCGTCGCCTCCCTGTCGCCGCTCCGCCCGCCCTCGGCCCAGCCGGTGAGGAAGGCCGAGACCAATTCGGCTCCCCGCGAGGCGAGATGGCGGCGCCGCTCCCAGCGGGAGCGGGGCGGTACGCCGCCGCGATCGCGCCGCGGATCGAGGGCGAGGGCGGTCAGGCGCCGGCCCGCCTGGGCGAGGTCGGTGAGGATCCGGTCCCGTCGGGGTCCGCCGGGCGTGGTGCGGAGGGCGGTGTACAGCCCCTCGATCTCGGACACGACCGCCCCGAGGCGCAAGTCGGTACCACCTGTCGATGTCGTCCTGCCCTGCGCCAACTGCCGCCCCCTTCGTGCGATCGCGTGCCCGGCGCACAACACTTGCCCAGTTGCGCAACTCCGCAATCCTGTCATGCCGAGGCTCGCCTCGCCTCCCCTTTCGGATCACCGGAGCCGGCGGACGGGGGCGCTCCCGGTCACCCGTAGGACAGGTTGGAGCACACGTCGTCGTCCGCCGACCGGGCCGTGCCCGCCACCTGGCTGGGCACGGCCGTGGGCACCGGCGTGGCGGACGCCGGGCCGGCGGCGGCCGGGTCGGCCGCGTACGCCTGGCCCAGGGTGACGGTGACGCCGGGCGTGCCGGAGGGGCGCAGTTCCGCCCCGGGGAACAAGCGGGCGACGGTCCGGGCGTGGTCCTGCTGCCCGGGGCCGTAGGTGACGGCCGTGGCCGCCCCCTGACGGGAGGGGCTGTTGGCGGTGCCGGTGACGGTGAATCCGCTGCCCTTGAGCATCTCGGCCGCGCGGGCGGCCAGGCCCGGCGTCGCGGTGCCGTTGCGAACGGCCACGCTGATGCCCGAGCCGGACACGGGGGACGGGCCGGCGGTGGCCGGTGCGGGCGGCTTGTCGTCCTGCTTGCCGCGCGCGTTCCGGCCGTCGATGGTGCGGTCGTTCCTGATCGCGTCCCACAGGGCGTCCGCGTCGGGGTGGACGATCGCCACCCGGTTGCCCTGGTACTGCCAGGGCAGGGTGACGAACTTGGTGTCGTGGAGGTCGATGTCCTTCATCGACATCGCGAAGGAGAAGAGCTTGCGGGCCGAGTCGAGGCCGGGGTCGACCGTCATGGACTTGGTGGCCGCGTCCGCCAGCGGCAGCAGGGTGGTGGGGCTGAAGCCCTGGCCCTTCACCTTCTTGATGAGGCCGGCGACGAACGCCTGCTGCCGCTTGATGCGGCCGATGTCGGAGCCGTCCCCTATGCCGTGCCGCAGCCGCACATAGTCCAGGGCCTCCTGGCCGGAGACCGTGCGCGGGCCCTTGGGGAAGATCAGCCGGCCCTTGGAGCCGAGGTTGGGGTTCAGGTCGCCCTGGTAGACGTCGTTGGGCAGGCAGACGTCGACGCCGCCGACGGCGGACGTCATCTTCGAGAAGCCCACGAAGTCCACGACGACCGTGTGGTCGACGCGCAGACCGGTCAGCTTCTCCACCGTGTTCTGCGTGCAGGCCGGATTGCCCTTCGCGGTGCGCCCGACCGAGAAGGCCGAGTTGAACATCACGCCGGTCTGCGGAGCCGTCCATGTGCCGTCGGGGAGCCGGCACGAGGGGATGTCGACGAGGCTGTCGCGGGGGATGGACACCGCGACGGCGTGCTTCTGGTCGCCGTAGACGTGCAGGAGGAAGGCGGTGTCCGAGCGGCCGAAGTCGTCGCCTCCGCCGCCCATCCGCGCGTTGTCCCCGGAGCGCGAGTCCGAGCCGATGACCAGGACGTTCTGGCCGCCGAAGCCGGCGGCGGGACGGTCCTTCGAAAGGCCTTCCGCGCCGAAGCTGTCGATGTTGCCGTCGAACTCGTAGTAGAGCCAGCCCCCGGCGGCCGCCATCAGTACGACCGTGGACGCCGATATGGCGGTGATGAGCCGCACCCGGCCGCGCCGGCGCTCCCGGGTACGGATGGCCTGTCGGCTCTGGCGCCGAGGGGCAACCGATGTGCCTGTCATATGTGCGCTTTCGTCCGCGTGGCTACCGGGAGGAACGGCCGGCTCGCCCCACTCGTCAGTTGTACAGTTGCGCAATGTAGCAAGAGTCGGGGTGGTCGTGGCCTGCGGGTTCCAGGAACCACCCGAGGGGGAACCGACGGTCACGCACGACACCGGTATCTGCGCCGATCCGGTGAACCCGGCGCCCACGGGTGCGCCCGGCTGTCCGTCCTCGCCGGCCCGCGCCGACAGTGTTCTCCATGGACGACCGGCCCACGGGGTGGAGGACGCGGATACCGCGCGAGCGCGCGCGGCCCCAGTGGGTGCGGGAGTCGCCCGTCTCCTGGCAGTTGGCGGTGCTGACGGTCTGTTTCGGCGGCTTCATGAGTCAGCTGGACGCGAGCATCGTCACCCTCACCTACCCGAGCCTGGAGCGGGAGTTCGGCGAGCGGCTGGCCGCCGTGCAATGGGTGTCACTGGTGTACATGCTGGTCACCGCGGCGGTGCTGGTCGCGGTCGGCCATGTGTCGGACGTGCTGGGCCGCAAGCTGGTCTACCTCCACGGCTTCGCCCTGTTCGCGCTCTCCTCCGCCGCCTGCTCCCTGGCCCCCGACCTGGCGACCCTGGTGTGCTTCCGCGGCGTACAGGCGCTGGGAGCGGCCATGCTCGCGGGCAACAGCGTGGCCCTGGTCAGCCTGGTCGCCCCGCGCGAGAAGCTGCGCACCGCGCTGGGCATGCAGGCGGGCGGACAGGCGCTGGGCCTGGCGGTCGGGCCCACGCTGGGCGGGGTGCTGGTGTCGACGGTGGGCTGGCGCTGGGTGTTCTGGATCAACGTGCCGGTCGGCGTCCTGGCGACGCTGCTCGGCCGCTACCTGCTGCCCCGGACCGTCGAACGGGCCGGCGGCGCCCGCTTCGACCTGCGAGGGACGGTCTGGCTCGCGGCGGCGTCGGCCGCGCTGCTGGGCGGGGTCTCGGTGTTCTCCGGCACGCCGCTGCCGGGCTGGTCCGGCGTGGTGCTGCTCGCGGTGTCGGCGGCGGCGTTCCGGGGTTTCGTCCGGCGTGAGGCACGCGCCCCCGAACCCTTGGTGCCGCTGTCGCTGCTGGGGGACCGGCGGGTCGGCTGGGGGCTGGTGGGGGCCCTGGCCGGGTACCTCGTCCTCTTCGGGCCGCTGGTGCTCGTCCCCCTGGTGCTGACGCGGCACGGGGGGAGCGAGATGCGGGCCGGCCTGCTCCTCGGCGCGCTGCCCGCCGCTTTCGCGCTCGCCTCCAACCTCCAGGAACACCTGCTTCCCCGGCGGTGGAACGGCCGGCGCCGCGCACTGACCGGGGCGGCGCTGTCCATGGCGGGGCTGCTGGGACTGGCGTTCGCCTCCCCCGTGGACCGGTGGCTGATCTGCTGGCTCGCCGTGCTGGGCCTGGGGCTCGGCCTGTTCACCCCGTCCAACAACGAGACCCTGATGCGGGCCGTGCCGCGAGAGCTGTCCGGCACGGGAGGCGGCATGGTCAACACGGCCCGGGCCCTGGGCACCGCTCTCGGTATCGCCGTCGTCACCCTCACCCTCGAACTGGGCGACGGCCGTGGCGCGGGCTCGGTCCTGCCGCCGCTCCCCGTCCTCACCCTCGCCGCCGCCGCGGCGCTGGCGGGCGTGGCGACGCTGCGGGCGGGGCGCTAGGGGCGGCCGGGTTCCGCGGGTGGCCGGTTCTGTGTATGGACGGCCGCCGCCCGCCCGGCTAGTCATGACCACGACATGTCGCGCGCTCGTGACGGAATCGGGAATCGTGACGGAATCGGGAAGGGGATCGTCCATGTCACCTCGCCACGTGGTGATCGGTCTCACGCTGACGACGACGCTGCTCACCGGAACAAGCCTCGCCACGGCCACGGCCACGGCCGCACCCCGCGACACACGACCGGCGGACACCGGTAACGCCGCCGCGACCTCGCTCCAGAGAGCCCAGCGAGGCGCCCTCACCCTCGGGGCACGGGTCCGGTCCGGGGTCGTCAGGATCGTCAGCCTCTACGAGCGGACTCCCGGCCAGTGCCTGGACGCGGACGCCAACGCGGGTGGCAACGGCACCAAGGTGCAGGTCTGGAAGTGCAACGGCAGTGGCCAGCAGGCGTGGATCTCCTGGGACAACGGGGCGGTCGAGAGCGTCCGGTTCCGGGGCATGTGCCTCGACGCCGACACCAACGGCGGCGGCCGCAACGGCACCAGGGTGCAGCTGTGGCAGTGCAACGGAACGGCGCAACAACGCTGGTTCGGCTTCCGGAACGACCTCGCGCTCTACAACGACCTGTTCTACAACGGCGGCAACACCGTCCTGGACCGCGACACCAACGTGCCCGGCGACGGCGCCCGGGCGCAGCTGTGGGCCAAGAACTTCCAGTCCCAGCAGTGGTGGCGGATCGACCCGGCCTGACCGTGAAGGCGGGGGTGTTCCGCCGTGCTCGTCACGGCGGAACACCCCCGGGGGCGCGCTGTCGGACCGTCAGCCGCGGCTCGGCGCGTTGCCTCAGTGCTGCGGGTGGCGGCCGACGCGGTCGTAGCGCTGGTTGTTCGTCCTGACGGACTTGTCGATCGACGTGCTGTCGTCGATCGTGGTGCTCCTGTCGACCGTGTTGCTGACCTGGGACTCCGAGGTCTGCCCGCAACGGTTGTGGTTGGCCTGCTGGACGTTGGAGAGGTCCGCCGTGCCGCCCTTGCCGCCGTTGGCCGTCGCCCCCTGGTGCTGGGCGCCGTTGGTCGAGCCGGAGCCGCCGCTGCCCGGGCCGCCGGCGCCGACGCCGCCCGTGCCGGGACCGCCGGAGGCCGGGCCGCTGGTGCCGCTGCCGCCCGAGGCGTCCGGGCTGCCGCCGCCGAAGACGCTGCCGCCACCGCCTGCCCCGGCCGAGCCGCCGCTGGCGTCACCGCTGGAGGCGTTGCCGCCCGAGCCCGTGCCGCCGGCGCCGGAACCGCCCGTCCCGTCACCGCCCACGCCGACACCCAGGAGGTCCTGCGCCTGCCGCACCACCGCCGTTCCGCCGGAGGCGTCGACCAGGCTGGCGTTGTACGGGTTGTTGCAGTAGATGTTCGTGTAACCCTCGCCGTGCCCTGAAGCTGCCGAAGCGGCCGAGGCGGTTCCGCAGCCGACACCCATGGTGGTGACGACGAGCGTGGCGGCCGCGGCGACCCGCTGGATGATGCTCACAGGATTCCCCTCCAGTCGACACCGGCGCACGTATGACCGGCGTACTTTCACTTCGAGTTAACTGCGGACCGCTGGAAGGGTGACGGGTTAAATGCGATGCGTCACCTTTACGGCATTCACCCACCCTTCTTTGAGGGCCTCCAACCTCCTGCTGTGCGGCACCTGGTGACGATCCGTTACCGCCCTGCCGGGAGTTCGCGCCCGTACGCGAGCAGCAGGAGTTCCTGGGCGGGCCCCGTCAGCGTCCTGCCCGAGCCGTACGACCACTCCAGGTCGGTGGCGCGCAGTTCGACGTCTTCGAGCTTCGCCTTGAAGAACCGGAGCGTGCGCGGCTGGACGGTCCGCAATACGATCCGCAGACGCTCCTCGGGGACCCGGCGGCCGAGGCCGAGGGGGACGGTGACGTCCAGGCCGTGGACCACGTCGTGCCCGAGTGCCGCGGGCAGGCCGCCCACCGGAGGCGTCCAGGGGTGATGGGCGTTGTCCCGCAGCGCCTGGGTGATCTCGCGCCGGGACAGGGTGGCGGCGTCGCGGCGCGCGAGGCGGTCCGTCATCTTGTGGAGACCGCCGCCCGACCGGACGAGTTCCAGCGCCGTCCTGCCGAACGAGTACCGGAAACCCTGGCTCATGTGGGCGGCGACCTCCCGCACCCGCCACCCCGCGCACAGCGAGGGCGCGTTCCACTGATCCTCAGTCAGGTCATCGAGGACATCGGCGAGTTCACGCCGTTCCGACGCTATCGCCGTACGAACATCCATCGTCGCGCTCGTCATGACCACCAGCCTGGGCGAGCCGCCGGTCAGAAGTCCAAGAGCGGGTGCTTCTCGCCACTAGAATCCCCGCTTATGGAGCTCCGCCAGCTGAAGTACTTCCTCACCGTCGTCGAGGAGGCCAACTTCACCCGCGCCGCCGCCCGCCTCCACCTCGCCCAGCCGGGGGTGAGCGCCCAGATCCGGCAGCTGGAACGCGAACTCGGACAGACCCTGCTGGACCGCACCGGCGGCACCGTGACGACGACGGCCGTGGGCGAGGCGGTCCTGCCCTTCGCCCGGGCGGCGCTCGCGGCCGTCGAGGGGCTGCGGCAGACTGTGGACGAGTTCACCGGGCTCATGCGGGGGCAGGTCACCATCGGGCTCGTCTCGGGCGCGGTCGCCGACGGATTCGAAGTGGCCACCGTGCTGGCCGACTTCCACGAGGACCACCCACGGGTCGAGATAGCGCTCACCGAGGACACGTCCGAGCGGATGCTCACGGCCCTGCGCCTCGGCGAACTCGACCTCGCCGTCGTCGGCCTCGCCGGCCAGGGCCCCCTGCCGGGCGTCGATCTCCAGGTCGTCGTCGACACGCCGCTGGTCGCGGCCATGGCCCCGGACGATCCGCTGCTCGCGTCCGCCGGTCGCGCCGCGCTCCCGCTGAGGGCGCTCGCCGACCGTTCACTGATCAGCCTGCCGCGCGGCACGGGCCTGCGTGCGGTGCTCGAACACGCCTGTGAGCAGGCCGGGTTCGCGCCCCGCGTCGCCTTCGAGGGAGCCGCTCCGAAGCTACTGGCCCGGCTCGCCGCCCGTGGCCTCGGGGTGGCCGTCCTCCCCGAGCTGCCGGCCGAGGAGGCCGCCGCGCTGGGCCTGCGCACCCTTGCCGTCACCGATCCGGGGCTCCGTGGCCGGGTCGCCCTCGCCTGGCCGGCGGACGGCCCCGCCGCCCCGGCGGCCAAGGCCCTCCTCGCGCGCATGCGCCAGGCGTTCCCACCGGCCCGCTCCACGCCTGTCTGAAGGAGCCTGTCTGAAGGAGCCGCTCCGAAGAAGCCGCGGCCGGTTCTCACTCGCCCGTCCGGCGCGGGGCGTGGCGCGAGGGCCGCGAGGAGGCCGGTGAGGACGAGCCCGGGCGGCCCGCCTGCTGGCGGTGGACTGGCGGGAACTGGTCGGCACGTCTGACGCGGGCGGCAGGACCCGTCCCCTTCGGTAACACCCACACTTGCTATATTGCGCAACTATGCAATCCGGAATGCCGACGGCAGACCAAAGGGCCCACCCGTCACGCCCCCGCATACGGACGACGCGGCGGGTGCCGACCCCTCGGGGCCCTGCGGTGGCCGCGCGGCACGGCAGGAGACGCCGCGGGTCGCGGGCACGGTCCCGTGGCACGGCCCTGACCGTCGCCCTCGCCGCCCTCGCACTGCCGGTGGCCGGAATCGCCGTGGACGGGCTGACCGGTTCCGCGCCCGGCCGGGCTTTCGTGGTGACAGCGGTCGTCGCCGCGGTTCTCGCGGCCGCGACCTGCTCGCGGGCGGGCGCCTGGTGGGTGGTGTACGCCCCGCCGCTGGTGGTGGCGCCGATCACGGCGGTCGCCGAGGGACTGAGCGGCGGCGCGGCGGAAGGCCACGGCAAGGGGCTCGCGACCGCGGCCGTGCACTGGGCCGTCGACGCCTTCCCGGCGATGGCGGCGGCCGAGGCCGCCCTCCTCGTCGTGCTGGCGGCGCGATGGATCCGGCACCGGCGGACCACGAGGAGGAACGGTGCGTGAAGGGCAGGATGCCGCACGGCACGGCGTCGAGGGGACCGGTGGGCGGAGGCGAGGCCGACGGCGATCCGCCCGGCACCGGGGCGGCGGACGTACACCCCGCGCGGTCGTCGCCGGGCGGATCGTCGCCGGCCTCGCCTCCGGCGCCGTCCTGGCGACCAGCGGCGTCTCCTGGGCCGCGTACCGCTGGATCACGGGCGGTCTCCACACCTCCGACGCCCTCGACAGGGTCGGGCGGAACGCGCCGAGGCATCTCGACGACTCCGTCAACCTGCTGCTCATGGGCCTCGACTCCCGCAAGGACATGAACGGCGACGACCTGCCGAAGGAATTCGTCCAGGACCAGCTCCACGCGGGGTCGAGCGACATCGGCTACTACAACACCAACACCCTGATCCTGATGCACATCCCCGCCGACGGCGGAAAGGTCCAGGCGTTCTCCATCCCCCGGGACGACTACGTCCAGACCTTCAACGGCGACGGCTCGTCCCAGGGACACTTCAAGATCAAGGAGGCGTACTCCAACGCCTACACCGGCGCCCGGGAGCGGCTCTACCGGGAGGGCGTACGCGGCAGTGATCTGGAGGCGGGGAGCAGGGAGTCGGGCCGGGAGGCGACCCTGGCCACCGTGCAGAAGTTCCTCGGGGTGCCGATCGACCACTTCGCCGAGGTCAACCTGCTGGGCTTCTACGACATCGCCAAGGTGCTCCAGCCGATCCAGGTGTGCCTGAAGCACCCGGTGCGCGACCGTTACTCCGGCGCCGACTTCCCCGCCGGCCTCCAGGAGCTGGACCCCAAGCAGGCGCTGGCCTTCGTCCGCCAGCGGCACGGGCTGGACGGCGGCGACCTGGACCGGACCCACCGGCAGCAGGCGTTCCTCTCCTCCGTCACCCACAAGCTCAAGACGCAGGGCGTCTTCGACGACCTGGGCAAGCTGCGGGGCCTGTTCGGGGTGGTGAAGAAGGACCTGGTCGTCGACAGCAAACTGAACGTGATCGACTTCGCCCGGCAGGCCGGCAATCTCACCGGCGGCAACGTCGAGTTCAACACCTTGCCGACGGAAGGGCCCGCTACGCGCAACAACGAGGAAGTGGAACTCGTCGACCAGGACAAGATCCGGGCCCTCGTGCGGGAGAGGATCGGCGGGTCCACCCCGCCCCCGTCCCCGTCCTCGTCTTCGTCTTCGCCCTCGACCCCGCCCCCGTCTTCCTCCCCGTCGCCGGGTGGCGGCTTCGCGGGTGAATCGGTGAGGGAAGGCGGTATTCCTTGCGTCGACTGATGCGCTACCAGGGCACGACCTGTCCCTTGTGATCAAGGAAGTGGAGGCCGGGCTTCCCCTGCTGGCGCTCGATCGTCTCCGCCACCCCCGGAACGCTCTCCTCCACGCTGAGATCGGCGTCGGGCCCGCCGAGTTCGGTGCGGACCCAGCCGGGGTCCATGAGCAGCAGCGTCCGCGTGTCCTCGGCGTGACGGGCGGCATAGCAGCGCATCAACTGGTTCAGCGCGGATTTGCTGGCCCGGTAAAGGTCCTGTCCGCCCTCGGTGTTCAGGGAGACGCTTCCCTGGTCGGAGGACATGACACCGATGGTGCCGGTCGGCGCGACCAGCGGGCCGAGGGACTCCACGACGCGCATCGGGCCGAGCGCGTTGGTGATCATGACTTCGGTGAACATGTCCGTCGGGACCTGACCGATCGGGAGGTCGCCGCGTGTGATGGCGGCGTTGACGAAGAGCAGGTCGAGAGTGCGCCGTGCCAGCCGGTCGCGCAGCGCCGAGACCTGCTCCGGCTCGGTCATCTCCAGCGACTCGACGGTCAGCCGCCCTCCCGACGCTTCGGCCAGGTCGTGGAGGCCGGTGCGCCGGCCGCCGCGGACCGTGCCGACGACGTCCCAGTCGCGACGGAGGAGCTCGGCGGCGAGCCCGAGGCCCAGGGTCCGTGAAGCCCCGACGACGAGGGCTGTCCTGCGGGCGTTGTGCATCTGATTCCTCAAGGAAGTAGGCGAGTTGGGGTGTCGCGAACGCTGCAAGTCTCCGAGTGGTACCGGCCGGGCGTCCAATACCCTTCGGGCCGCATTGATACCGTCACGGTATGGATCTGGATGTGGACGTGGATCTGCGGAAGCTCCGCTATTTCGTCGCGGTGGCCGAACACCGGCACTTCGGCCGGGCTGCGCAGGCGCTGTTCATCGCCCAGCCGGTCCTCAGCCGGCAGATCCGCGCGTTCGAGCGGGAGCTGGGATGCCCGTTGTTCACGCGTTCTACGCGCAGCGTCGAGCTGACGCCGGCGGGGAAACAGCTGTATGACGAGGCGTCAAGGATCACCGCGGTGGTGGACACGGCGCTGCGGCGCGTGCGCGAGGCCCATCGGGGCGGGCAGCGGCTCGTCGTCGGCTTCTCGCCCGGCCTGCACGTGTCGGACGCGATCCGGGCGTTCACGGCGAGCCATCCGGAAGTCGAGATCGATGTCTTCCCGCTGCGCTGGTGGGAGCGGGACGCGCCGCTCCGCGACGGCCGCGCGCACGTGGGGTACCTCCGGCGCCCCTTCGACGACTCGGGGCTGCGCACCGTCCCCATCGGTCACGAGACCAAGGTCGCGTGCCTGCCCGTGACACATCCCCTGGCCGGCCGCCACACCCTCACCCTGGCCGATCTCGACGGTGAACCGATCCTCGACGGCAGGACGCGGCGCCCGTCCTCGCTGGAGGAGAAGTTCGAGCTCATCGCCTCCGGCCAGGGCGTCGCGCTCGTCCCCGTCAGCGTCGCGCGTTCGTACTCCCGCCCCGGCCTCGTCTACTTGACGGTCACCGACGCCCCGCCCGTCGAGACGTGCCTCGCGGTACCGGAGAGCGGTCGCACCGGCCCCGTGCCGGACTTCCTGGACATCGCCACCGAGACGCTGCGCTCCGCGCCGCCGCTTGGGCCCCTGAGCTGATCGCCCCTGGTCCTTGATCAGGGGTGCGTCAGGGGTGGCTCAGGGTCGTTACCGGATGCCGGGCCGGGCCCGGCGCCGGAATCATGATCTTCATGACTTCGAGCCTCTTTTCCCGCCGGGCCCTCGTGGGCGCCGCTCTGTCCGCCGCTCTCCTCGCCGGTGCCACCGCTCCCGCCGCGTTCGCGGCCACTCCGCAGTCCGACGTCTCCACGGCGGCCGGGCCGGCGGCGTCCGTCGTCCCGCCGCTCGACACGGCGGCCCTGCGCGCGGCCATCTCCGACCTGGACCACCCGCAGGCCACGGCCGCACAGCTGAGAGTCGGCGGCAGGGCCGGCCAGTGGTACGGCACGGCGGGCGTGGCGGACATCAGGACGGGCGCGCCCGTCCGGGCGGACGACACCTTCCGGGCGGGCAGCATCACGAAGGTCTTCGTCGCGACGGTGGTGCTCCAGCTGTCGGCGGAGGGCCGGATCGACCTGGACAAGCCGGTCCAGGACTACCTGCCGGGCCTGCTCCCCAAGAGCTACGCGCCCATCAAGGTCTCGCAGCTCCTCAACCACACCAGCGGCCTGCCGGACGAGAGCGACGCGGGCATCCCGAAGAGGGACACCCCGGAGCGGATCCTCGAGCACCGCTACGACCAGTGGACACCCGAGAAGATCGTGGCCATGCTGCCCGACGGCCCCATGAAGTTCACGCCCGGCACGAAGCAGGAGTACCGGGGGATGAATTACGTCCTGGCGGCCATGCTCATCGAGAAGACGACGGGCAAGCCGTACGCCAAGGCGATAGGCGAGCGCGTCCTGCGTCCGCTGGGTCTCCGGCACACCTCCTTCCCGGGCCGCGACCCGAAGATCCACGGCCCGCACGTCCATGGATACCTGGCGATGTCGGACGGCACGCTGAAGGACGCCACGGATTTCGACCAGTCCGAGGCCTGGGGCGAGGGCGAGCTGATCTCCACGACGGGTGACCTGGACCGGTTCATCACGGCCCTGTTCACCCCCGGCAAGCTGCTGCCCAAGGCGACGCTCGACAAGATGTTCACGCTGCCGGGTGCCGACGTGCGGATGCCGGACGGCTCCCCGGCCTCCTACAGCATGGGCCTCCAGACGGTGACGGTGAACGGAGTGACGCTGTGGGGCAAGACGGGGGAGAGGTACGGCTACAACTCGGCGGTGGTGGCGACGCGGGACCTCCAGCGCAGGGTGGCGTACTCCTGGACGCCCACGCACCGGGACAAGTCCCAGATGGAAATGGTGCTGCGCATGGCGGACGCGGTCACCAAGCCGGCGTCCCGTCCGGCCGGTCAGACGGTGAACGCCGGGTAACAGGCGTACCTCGCCCGAGGGGGCGTAAGTCGTGGGGCGTGAGCCGTGTCTCACCGTGCTCGGGCCACTTGCCTATGAAACGAGTTGCATAGAGGATCCCGCGTATGGCGCTCGAGCACGCGATCCTCGTCTCTCTGCTGGAGAAGCCGGGCTCCGGCTATGAGCTGGCCCGGCGCTTCGACCGGTCCATCGGCTACTTCTGGACCGCCACCCACCAGCAGATCTACCGCGTCCTCAAACGGATGGAGGGAGACGGCTGGATCGACGTCCACGAGGTGTCGCAGCAGGGCAAGCCGGACAAGAGGCATTATTCGGTCGCCGCTGCCGGGCAGGCCGCTCTCTCCGACTGGCTCCACGAGCCCATCGAACCCGAGAGCGTCCGGCACGACCTCGCCGTGAAGATCAGGGGTGCCGCCTTCGACGACCCGGCAGCCCTGATCCGCCAGGTCGAGCGCTACCACCAGCTGCACTCCGAACGTCTGGCGCACTACCTCGCGGGGGAATCGCGCGACTTCACCGGGCCCGACGCCCCCGCGCACCTGGACGACATGCGGGAGCTGCAGCACGTCGTACTGCGCGGCGGCATCGCCTACGAGCGGATGACGCTCGCCTGGCTGGAGGACGTGCTCGCCACCCTCCGCCGCATCCAGGCGGCGCGGGCCGCCGAGCGCCCCGGTCCGTAGGACCGCGTCCCCGCGCCCGTAGGACCGCACGCCACGCCCCCACCGACAGCGCCACCCCACACCGTCCACCACCCCCGACCCCAGCCGGAAAGGCGACCAGCCATGGCCGACCCGCTTCTCTTCAACCCGCGCACCTACGACCCCGCGCACTTCGACCCCGAGACCCGCAGACTGCTGCGCGCCACCGTCGACTGGTTCGAGACGCGCGGCAAGCGCAAGCTGATCGAGGACTACCGCTCCCGCGCCTGGCTGTCCGACTTCCTCGCCTTCTCCGCCAAGGAGGGCCTGTTCGCGACCTTCCTCACCCCCGCCGCGGCCGCCGGTGACAGCGCGGACAAGCGCTGGGACACCGCCCGCATCGCCGCCCTCAACGAGATATTCGGCTTCTACGGGCTCGACTACTGGTACGCCTGGCAGGTCACCATCCTCGGCCTCGGCCCGGTCTGGCAGAGCGACAACGCCGCCGCCCGCACCCGTGCCGCCGAACTGCTCGACCAGGGCGAGGTGTTCGCCTTCGGCCTGTCGGAGAAGACCCACGGCGCCGACATCTACTCGACCGACATGCTCCTCGAGCCCGACGGCGAGGGCGGCTTCCGGGCCACCGGGTCCAAGTACTACATCGGCAACGGCAACGCCGCCGGCCTCGTCTCCGTCTTCGGCCGCCGCACCGACGTCGAGGGCCCCGAAGGGTACGTCTTCTTCGCCGCCGACAGCCGCCACGAGGCGTACCACCTCGTCAAGAACGTGGTCGACTCTTCGAAGTACGTCAGCGAGTTCCGCCTGGAGAACTACCCCGTGGCCGCCGCCGACGTCCTCCACACCGGGCAGGCCGCCTTCGACGCCGCCCTGAACACCGTCAACGTGGGCAAGTTCAACCTGTGCACCGCCTCCATCGGCATCTGCGAGCACGCGATGTACGAGGCCGTCACCCACGCCCACAACCGCGTCCTCTACGGCCGCCCCGTCACCGCCTTCCCGCACGTGCGCCGCGAGCTGACCGACGCCTACGTCCGCCTCGCCGGCATGAAGCTCTTCAGCGACCGCGCCGTCGACTACTTCCGCACCGCCGGCCCCGACGACCGCCGCTACCTGCTCTTCAACCCCATGACGAAGATGAAGGTGACGACCGAGGGCGAGAAGGTCATCGACCTCATGTGGGACGTGATCGCCGCCAAGGGCTTCGAGAAGGACACCTACTTCGCCCAGGCCGCGAGCGAGATCCGCGGCCTGCCGAAGCTGGAGGGCACGGTCCACGTCAACCTCGCGCTGATCCTCAAGTTCATGGGCAACCACCTGCTGAACCCGGCCGAGTACGCGCCCGTCCCCACGCGCCTCGACGCGGCCGACGACGCCTTCCTCTTCCGGCAGGGACCGGCCCGCGGCCTGGGCGCGGTGCGCTTCCACGACTGGCGCACCGCGTACGACGGCTACGCGCACCTGCCGAACGTGGCCCGCTTCCGCGAGCAGGCCGACGCCCTGTGCGCCTTCGTCACCACCGCCGCCCCCGACAAGGAGCAGAGCCGCGACCTCGACCTGCTCCTGGCCGTCGGCCAGCTCTTCGCCCTCGTCGTCCACGGCCAGCTGATCCTCGAGCAGGCCGCCCTCACCGGCACCGAGGAGGACGTGCTGGACGAGCTGTTCGCCGTCCTCGTCCGCGACTACTCCGCCCACGCCGTCGAGCTGCACGGCAAGGACTCCGCGACCGAGGAGCAGCAGGCGTGGGCCCTCGGCGCGGTCCGCCGCCCGGTCGTCGACGCGGCCCGCTCGGCGCGCGTCTGGGAGCGCGTCGAAGCGCTGTCGGGCGCGTACGAGATGGCCCCGTAAGCACGCCTTCGTAGGCGTGCCGCCGGGGGGAGCCGAGGCGGCTTCCCCCGGCCCGGGGCGACCCGTGGTGTCACACCCCCAGCGTGGCCCGCAGCAGCGCCTTGTCGGGTTTGCCCGCCGACGTGAGCGGGATGTCGGGCAGGAGATGGAGGGCCTCGGGCGCGTACATGGCGCCCTTGCGGTCGGTGACGAAGGCACGGATCTCGTCCAGGCCGGGGCAGTGGCCGGGCGCGGGGACGACGGCGGCGTGGACGTGCTCGGCGGCGTCGGCGTCCCGGGTGCCGAAGACCGCGCAGCGGGCGACGGCGGGGTGGGCCAGGAGCAGCTCCTCCAGCTCGGTGGGATAGACGTGGCCGCCGACCACGATGACGATGTCCTTGAGGCGGTCGACGACGAACAGATAGCCGTCCTCGTCGAGATAGCCGATGTCACCTGTGCGCAGCCAGCCGTCCCGCAGGACACCGGCGGTGAGCTCGGGCTGCTTCCAGTAGCCGGGCATGATCCCCGGGGACCGCACCTGCACCTCGCCCTCCTCGCCCGCCGGAAGGGTCCGGCCGGCGGTGTCGCGCACGGCCACTTCGACCCAGGGCAGTGGCCGGCCGGTGGTGATCCGGCCGCCGCGCCCGGTCACCGCGTGGTCGCGCGGGCGCGCCTCGGCGATGGCCGGGACCTCCGTCTGGCCGTACCAGCCGTAGAGGATCGGCCCGAAGACGTCGATGGCCCGGCGCAGACGGACGGCCGAGGCGGGGGAGCCGCCGTAGGTGATCCGGCTCAGGCTCGACAGATCGGTCCTGGTCAGGGCCGGGTCGTCGAGCAGCCGGTAGAGCAGCGGCGGCAGGAGCCACATGTGGGTGATCCGCTCGCGCTCGATCGTCGCGAGGACGTCGCCCGGGTCGAAGGCCCGCCGCAGGACGGCGCGGCCGCCGTGCGTCAGGGCGCTGTCGGTGAGCGGGCCGGAGAGCCGGGCGAGCGGGGTGCAGGCGAGGTAGCGGGGCGGGTCGCCCGCGTCGGGGACGGGGTGCTCCAGCCCCTGGCGGTACGGGCCATGAGTGGAGCGGACGCCCTTGGGGATGCCCGTGGTGCCGCCCGTGAACACGATGGACATGTCGTCCTCGGGCACGACCTCCGAGACGAACGGCGCCGGTGCGCGCAGGGAGGCGGCCGCCAGGACGTCCTCGCCGAACGGGTTGGGGCCCAGGCCGAGCACGGCGGGGACTCCGTCCGGCCCGGCGACGGTCAGCAGCTCCCGGGCCGCCGTGTGCCGGGTGTCGTCGACGAGCAACAGCGTGGTGTCCACGACGCGCGCGATCCGGGCGAGCACCGAGGGGGCCATGCCCTCGTAGAGGTGGACGACCCGGGCGCCCGCGAGATGCGCCGCGTAGCGCGCGACGAGGGATTCCGGGGTGTTGCCGGTGAGCAGGGACACGGTCGTGCCACGGCCGACGCCCCGCCCGGCCAGCTCCCGCGCCAGCCGGTACGTGTTGTCGCGCAGCGCGCCGGCGGTGACGCGCCGCCCGTCGGCCGCCACCAGCGCGGTCCGGTCCGGGGCGCGCGCCAGCACGTCGAGGATCGCCGTGGGGTAGCAGACGAATGGGGCGGGACGGTGTTCGCTCATGTACGGCTCCCCTCGGAGGAGTTGACGGCACGGGCCCCCGGACGGGAGGCCCGTGCCGCGGCACCCTGGCGCTCCCGTCCAGTCTGCCCTCAAGCCGACGCCACCGGCAGGGAGTCCCCCATGATGCCCACCCTGCCCGTCGCATCACCGTGAGCGCGCTCCCCCCGGCAGGCCGGGGAGGCGAGGCTCAGCCCAGCCGGTCGGCGTGGACCTCGACGGCGTCGCGCTGGTACGCGGCGAGGCCCGGTGCGATGGCCTCGTACGCGGTGCGCCAGGCGTCGTTGTCCACACAGGAGCGCCCCATGGCCCGGTATTCGTCGGTGGAGACGGCTCGCAGCGCGGTCAGGGTCCGGTACTGGGCGCGGATCTCGGCCTGCACGGGCTCGGCGTCGGCCGGATGGCCGGCGGCCATCAGCTCGGCCAGCCGGATCATCTGCGCGGTGCGCTCGCGCTGCCCGGCCTCGATGTCGCGCAGGCTCATCCCGGCGACGTGGCGAGCGACCGCTTCGGCGTGCTCGGGAAAGTCGCGCAGGCTCTCCTGGTACTGGGAGGGCACCAGGCCCTCGAAGAGGTTCTCCGGTCGGTTGATGGTCATGGGTGTGCCGTCCTTCCTGGACCGTTCCAGATCGGCGATCGTGCGGGAGACGGTGCGGGCGAAGGCGTCGAGCCGGTCGCGCTCGGCGAGCAGCCGGCGATGGTGGTCGCGCAGGGCGGCCACCTCGTCGACCTGCTCGGCCAGGATCCGGCCGATCTCGGCCAGTCCCACACCCAGCTCGCGCAGCACGAGGATCTGCTGGAGGCGCAGCAGCTCGCGTTCCTCGTAGTGGCGGCGGCCGTTGGCCCCGACCCACGCGGGCCGCAGCAGGCCGATCTCGTCGTAGTGCCGCAGAGTCCGGGCCGTCAGCCCCGACATCCGGGCGATCTCCGCAATCGGCCAGGCCATCCCGCCGCCCCCGAACGTTTCCGATGAGCCGGAGTCGTTCCCCGGCTCTGATGAGAACGGTAGAAGCTGCCGTCGCGGCAGCTTCAAGCCCGTATCGCGGCCCCCTTGCGGCGGGATCCCGGCGTGTAGTCGGCTACCTCCCATGACGAAGAGGAGCACCACCGCTCTGATCGCCGCGCTGGTCGCGGGATTCCTCCTGACAAGCACGCCGTATCCCCGTGCGGACGCCGCCGAACCACCCCCGCTCCCGGGAGTCGACCTCGACACGGTGACGATCCCCGAGCTCCAGGCCCGCATGGCGGAGGGAGCGCTGACCTCGTCCGCGCTGACCGCCGCCTACCTGCGGCGCATAGAGACCGTCAATCCCAGGATCAACGCGGTCCTGCACACCGCCCCGGACGCTCTCCGGCAGGCGGCCGCCAGCGACGCCAGACACCGGCGGGGTGACACCCGCGGCCCGCTCGACGGCATCCCCGTCCTGCTCAAGGACAATGTGAACACCCGCGACATGCCGACCACGGCCGGATCCCTGGCGCTGGCCGGACGTCCGCCGCGCGAGGACGCGGCCCTGGTGACCCGGCTGCGGGAGGCGGGGGCGGTGATCCTCGGCAAGACCAACCTGTCCGAGTGGGCGAACTTCCGTGCCGCGAAACCGACGTCCGGGTGGTCGGCGGTGGGCGGGCAGACCCACAACCCGTATGTGCTGGACCGCAACCCGTGCGGCTCGTCCGCCGGTTCGGCCGCCGCGCTCGCCGCCTCGTTGGCGCAGGTGGCCATCGGTACGGAGACCGACGGCTCCATCGTCTGCCCCGCCGGGATGAACGGGGTGGTGGGCCACAAACCCAGCCTCGGACTGGTCAGCCGGGCGGGCCTGGTGCCGATCTCGGCCGAGCAGGACACCGCGGGCCCCCTGGCCCGCAATGTGACGGACGCGGCGCTGACCCTCGCCGTTCTCAGCGGCGACGCCGCCCTCCTCGGCCTCCCGGACGAGGCGACGCGTGCCGGCGGGCTGCGCGGCAAACGCGTCGGCCTGTGGCGGCTGCCCTCGCTCGGGCCGGACGTGGACGCCCTGATGACCCGTACGGCGGAAAGGCTGCGCGGGGCGGGAGCCGAGGTCGTCGAGGTGACGCCGCCGTACCAGCAGCGGCTCGCCGAGCTCGAGTTCCCGGCGCTGCTGAGCGAGTTCCGCCGGGACATCGACGCCTACCTCGCCACGCGCGACGGGCCGCGCGACCTCGCAGCGCTGATCGAGTTCAACCGCACCCACCCGGCCGAGCGCACGTGCTTCGCCGGCCAGGAACTCTTCGAACAGGCCCTCGCCGCGCCCGCCACCACCGACCCGGCGTACCGGGCCCAGCGCGCCGAGCTGAGGACCCTGTCCCGGCGCTCCGTGGACGAGACCATGGCCGCCCACCGGCTGGACGCCATCGCCGCCCCGACGAACCCGCCCGCCTGGACGACCGACTGCGCGCGGGGCGACAACGACGTCATCCCGTCCTCCACCCCCGCGGCCGTGGCCGGCTACCCCTCGCTGTCGGTGCCCGCCGGCTTCGTGAACGAGCTGCCCGTCGGAGTGCTGCTGACGGCCGGCGACCACCAGGACACCCGACTGCTGGCGCTGGGGGCCGCGGTGGAGCACCGGCTGAAGGCGTGGCGGGCACCGCGCTACCTTCCCTCGGTGGGGCCCGGAACCCCCTGACCGACCGGCTGTCGGCCGCCGTTACTGCCCCCGCCAGATGTTGTCGAAAGCGGCCTGCTCGACCGCTCGCCGTTGCCTGACGCCCTCCAGCTCGATCAACGCGTCATTGACCGCCGCGAGGACGGTCTCCACCGCCTCGTCGGGCACGCCCGGGGCGTCCTCGGTCTCCTGATCGCGGACGCCCACGGCTGTCGCGAGGGCGACGAGGACCGGCTCGTTCGACTCCCAGCGCTCCTTCGCCCGCCGGCGGTCGGGCGAATCCGCCAGAACCCTCCGGCCGCCCTGGAAGGGCTTCCAGTGGCTCCGCTGCCGCGTGAGCACTCCTTCCGCCTCCAGGGCGGCCAGATGGGCCGGGGCCAGCTCGCGGCCCCGGCGCCACAGCCAGTCGCTCACCGTCTCGTACGGCGCCTCGCGGACGAGCGCCGCCGCGGCCTGATCCAGCAGACGATCGGTCACGGCAGCCCCGAAGCCGGGGACGATCCGGTCGTCGTCCAGGGTGACGACCCCGGCGGCCAGCAGGTCGACCACCTCGGCTCCCGCCAGCGCGAGCGACATCTCGCCCCCCTCCACGGGGTGGCCGGGCGCCACCTCCATGGCGGTGATCAACAAGTCCCGGGGGGTGGTCATGGGAGGCTCCTCACGTCGTATACGAGCGTAAGGGCGGCTACGCCGTCCGCAAGTAGTACGTCCCGGTGCCGTCGGGCATGGCGGAACCGGTCCGCGTTCAGCCGGCGTCCAGGGCCGGGGCGATGACGGCGAAAGCCTGGTCGATCAGCCCGGCCGGATCCTCGGCCCCGTCGCTGTCGCTCCACCGGTGGAGCACGGCGTCGAAGGCGGTGAGCGCCATCCCGGCGGCCATGCGCGGATACAGATCGTCCTCGCGGCCGGGCGCCCGGTGGCGCGTCAGCTCCTCGGCCAGGTCGTCGCGCCACCGGGCCTGGTGCTCCAGGAACCGCGCGTGGAGGGCGGGGGTGCGCAGGATCAGCTGGACCACGCGCAGTGCCCTGTCGGAGTGGTCGGCGCAGGCCGCCATGGCGACCCAGACGGCCCGCCGCAGCGCGGCGGAAGGCGGTTCCTCGGCGGCGCGGTCCGCGAGCTGGGCGCGCATGTCCGCTCCCATGCCGGCGAGGAATTGGACGACGACGTCTTCCTTGGAGGCGAAGTACCGGAAGAACGTCCGCTTGGAGACGCCGGCCGACGCCGCGATCTCGTCGATGGTGACGGTGTCGAAGCCCTTGAGGGCGAGCAGTTGCAGCGCCGCTTCGGTCAGCTCGTCGGCGACGAGCTGACGTTTGCGCTGGGCCATGGTCACTTCGGGGCGGGAGCTCACGGGACACATCGTAGCGTCATGCCATGCATGTCATCTAGTTTCATGCTTGACACTCGGTGACACGAGGGGCAATGTGTGCCGCATGACAGGGCTACAACACTCGACCACCGAACAAACCCCGGGCCCGTCCCGGCGGGTGTTCGTCGTCACCGGAGCCAACAGCGGCCTCGGACTGGCCACCACCCGGGCACTCGCCCACCAGGGCGCGCACATCGTCCTCGCCGTACGCGACGAGGCCAAGGGCCGCCGCGCGGCAGCGGACATCGAGGCGACGCGACCGGGCGCCAGCCTCGAGGTGCGCCACCTCGACCTCGCCGACCTCGACTCCGTCCGCGCCTTCGCCGACCGGATGCGCGCCGACCACCCGAAACTCGACGTCCTCATCAACAACGCCGGCGTGATGGCCCCTCCCCGCACCCTCAGCGCGCAGGGCCACGAGCTCCAGTTCGCCTGCAACCACCTCGGCCACTTCGCCCTCACCGGTCTGCTCCTCGACCTGCTGAGCGCCGGGGAGGCTCCCCGCGTCGTCACGGTGAGCTCGGTCAACCACCGCAAGGGACGCCTGTACTTCGACGACCTCACCGGCGAACGCCGCTACTCGCCCATGGGCTTCTACAACCAGTCGAAGTTCGCCAACGCCGTCTTCGGCTGGGAACTCCACCGGCGGCTCACCGAAGCCGGCAGCCCCGTGCGCAGCGTGCTCGCCCACCCCGGATACACCGCCACCAACCTGCAGACGAGCGCGCCGGTCGGCCTGTGGCGCGTGGTGTTCGGACGCATCGGCAACCCCCTCCTCGCCCAGCCCCCGGCCCGGGGCGCGATGCCGCAGCTCCACGCCGCGACCGATCCGGGCGTGGCGGGCGGGCACTTCATCGGCCCCGACGGCCCGGCCGAGCTGCGGGGAGCGCCGACGCGAGTGCGGCTGTCCGACGCCGCGGCCGATCCCGAGACCGGCCGTCGGCTCTGGGAGCTGTCGGAGCGGTTGACGGACGTGCGGTTCGCGTTCCCGACGCCCGTGTGAGCCGTGCCCGTGCGAGCCGTGCGCTCCCGGGCGGGTACCCACGGGGGTGGTACTCGGGCACGCCCGCGAGCGCCCCGGCCATGGCCCGCTGGGCCATATCGGCCGTCACCGCCGCGCGGGCGCCGTACGCGTCGCGACTTTCCGGATGGGTATGTCGGCCATGACACGTCGGCATGACGGCGTGCGGTCCCAGGAGGTGGCACTTCGTGGCAGACGGTTCTCGGCAGTCCGGTCCCGTGATGCGTTCGGTGGTGCGGGAGACGTACGGTCCCGCGGATCTCGGCAAGGAGACGATCTTCGCCGGAGGGTTCATCAACTTCGGCTACTGGCGCGCCATCGACCTGGCCGTCCCGCTCGGCGTCCCGGAACGCGTCCGCAGCCAGGAGGACCTCTACCGGCACGTCCTGGACTCCGCCGGCCCGCTGGGCGACCTGAACGTCCTGGAAGTGGGCTGCGGGCTGGGGATGGGCTGCGCGCTTGCCCTGAGCGAGTACGGGCCGGCCGCCGTCACCGGCATGGACATCCACCCGCAGCAGCTGGAACGGGCGCGCGGCGCGCACGCCGGCACGCTGCGCCGGGAGCCGGGACGGCTGCGGTTCGTGCGGGGAGCGGCGGAACGGATGCCGTTCGAGGACGGCGAGTTCGGCACGGTCGTCAGCGTGGAGGCCGCCCAGCACTTCCCGGACCTCACCGCCTTCGCGGCCGAGACGGCACGGGTGCTGCGGCCGGGCGGCCGGGTGGCCGTGGCGAGCTTCTTCACCGTGGACGACGCGCCGGGACGGCCCGGAGAGCTGGCGGGGCTGCTCGACACGTACGCGAACGGCCTGGACATCGCGCGGCCGGTGACCGCGCTCACGGAGGCGTTCACGGCGGCCGGGCTCACGGGGGCGCGCGCCGAGTCGATCGGGCGGCACGTCTGGCCCGGCTGGGACCTGTGGCTGGGCCGGGAGTGGGCCGCGGGCACTTGGCCGCGGAACTTCCTGCGGGCCTACGAGCAGCGGATCCTCGACTACTACCTGGTCACGGCGGACCGGCCGGCGCGGCGGGACTGACCGCCGATCACCGCGCGCGCCTCGCCCCGAAGCCTCCGGAGCGAGGAGGCTTGCGACGGTGTCCCGCCGCCGCGCCCGCCGGTGCCGCCGTGCCGCCGAAGTCCCGGACCCGGAAGCCGCCTCCGTCCGGCAGGGCGGCCTTGCCCTCGGCCGTGCCGAAGACCTCGGCGAGCACGGCGGGCATCCCCGCGTAGTTCATCGCCCGCCGCACCCGGTCGTGGAGCGCCTCCCAGTCGACGTCGCCCGGCCGCCCCCAGAACCGCTTGAGCTCGGCACGGGCGTTCCCGACCTGCCGCGTCCCGGTGTTCCCGTCGTCCGGGAACGCGTCGGTCAGCAGCCTTTCGAGACGCTCGATGTGCTTCCGCTGAGCCCGGTCGTCGGGCATCCTGCCCTGGTCGAGCGGGAGCAGCAGCCCGGCACCCTGTCGCGCGCCGGCGGGGCGGTACTCGGGGAAGTCCTCGAGATCCGGCATGCTCAACCGGCCCAGCAGCGCGCTCAACGGTTCCACCGAGCCGTGCCGCGGCTCCCGCCTCAGTTCCTCCGTCAGCTGGTCGGGAGCGTAGGTGACGAGAGAGCCCGCCAGTGCCGTGGCGGCGACCTCGGACATCCACGCCCCGCGGATCTGGTACTGGTCGGAGTCCTTCGCCTTGTCCGTGCTCTGATTCATATTGCGCGGGTCGTCGACGGAATTGATCTGCTTCTCGCTGACCGCGTTCTCCGTCACCCGCCGGTACGTCTCCAAGGGGACGAGGAAGGACCGCACCAGTGGGGTCGTCCGCGCCGTGGGCGGGGCGAAGCCGCCCGGGGCGTCGCGATTCTTCTGCCACTGGTAGGTGCGCATGTAGTGCATCGAGCGCCAGGGACGTCCCATGTTCAGCCAGGCGGAGTCGCGCTGGTTGCGGAAGTCGATCGAGCCGTCCGGGCCCTGGTGGACGTCCTTGTGGCCGCTGTCGCCCGTGACGGGAGCGAACACCGTCTGATAGACGCGGACGTACACATTCCCGTCGCGCTCCTCGATGTCGATGTCGCCGCGATTCGTCAGGGACGTCTTGCCGCCCCCCTTCGCCACGTAGCTGGGCTCCTGATGGATCACCCGCTGCACGGGAACGGGGGAGGAGGACCGTCGAACCCTGGGAACGCCACCGCCGGGCTCCGGTGCCCGTCCGCCCGGCGTCCGTCCGCTCAGCGCCCGGGCGGCGTTCTCCTCGGCGGCGCGTTCGTGACGGTCCGACGGGTGACTGATCCGCAGTCCCGTCCCGTCGGCCGTTCCGGCGACGGGGCCCCGGCGCTGCTGGAGGACGTGGGTGAGCTCGTGGGCGAGGACGCGCCTGTCCACGCCGCCGTCCCCGACGACGACGTGGCTGCCGGAGGTGTAGGCGCGGGCGCCGAGCGCGGCGGCGGAGCGCCGGGCGGCGGGGCCGGTGTGCACCCGCACGTCGGAGAAGTCGGCGCCGAGGCGGGCCTCCATCTCCGCCCGCAGCCGGGCGGCCAGCGGCTGCCCGGGGGAGCCGAGGACCGCGTCGACGGCGGAGCGCCGCTCGGTGCCGTCGGGGCCCCGCCGCTCCCGTTCGGCGCGCAGGCGCTGGAGACAGCCGGTGACGGCCGTGTTCCCCGCGGCGCGCTGCAGGGCGAGGACGCCGGCCGAGGACGGCGACAGCACGGGACGCGGCGTGGCCGGGGCGGCCCGGGAAGCGGCTTGCCTGCCGGCGGACCGGGCACTCGTGGCGGGTTGGCGCTCGCGCATGGCGGGACCTTCCTGTGGCCGTCCTCCAGAGGTCTACCGGTGCCGGTACCGCGTCGGCAAGGTGGCCGGGCGGCTCGCGCACCAGGCGCACCACGCGGCGCGCCGTCCGTCCCGGGCACGCGTCCGCCGCCTGAGCGCGCGGGCGGGAATGTTTCCGCGGTCCGCCGCGTTGGCGGGCCGTCATCTTGCTGGTTCTCGCTGTCCTTGGGAGTCGTATGACAGCCGCTCTGCTCGCTCTGCCCTCGATCGACGATCAGGCGGAGCGCCTGATCGATCTCGGAGTGCACCGACTCGGCGGGTTATCCGCCGACGAACTGCGCTCCACGGCCGCCGCGTCGGGAGCCCGCGACGGCCTGCTCGTGATCCACCCGGAGCGGGTCCCGGCGTCGGCTCTGGTGCCGTTCCTCCGGCACCGGGGGAAGCCGGGCTTCGTCGTGGAGGACATGCCCGACATCGATCGGTTCTCGCCCATCGAGGGCGCTCCCGTGTCCGACGCGCCGGTCTACGTGCTGGAGGGCCTCGACCGCGGCGATCACATGGCGAACTGGAGCCCCGACGAGGCGCTGCCCGCCATCGTCGGGGAACACCGCACCCCTCTGCTCCTCGCGGAGGGCGTCCACTGGGTGATCCAGCAGCCGGCGGCGCTGGAACGGGGCCGCTGCTTCATGACCGTCGGCTCCCGCCTGCGCAAGGCCGACGGGCGGCTGGACGCGCGCACCCCCGCTCTGTGGATCAGCAACGGGACGGGCCGGGACGGCCGGGACAGGCGCGACGCGCCGAAGGCCGGCTGGTGCTGGGCGGGCAACCGGCACACCTGGCTCGGCTTCGCCTCGGCGGCCGCCCGCACCGCGATCCGACCAGCCGTCCACCGCCCTGCGCCGTGACATGACGAACGGCCCGGCAGGAGACCTCCGCCGCCGGGCCGTTCGTCATCGCGATTGCCGTACCGTGCCCGCCACGACCGTGGCCACGGTCCTGCGGACGGCTTCGGGGTCCGGCGGCGCGTTCTCCCGGTCGGCGAACAGCAGATGCGCGGCGCCGATCAGCGTGGGGGCGAGCGTGCCGACGTCGGCGTCGGCCGCGACGCGGCCCGCTTCGCGCTCGGCCGTCAGATACGAGGCGATCATGGCCGTGGCCTCCGTGAGGAGCGGAATACCGGCCGATCCGGCCTGACGCAGCCGGGCGCGCAGCTCGTCCCGGAAGGTGACGAGGGCGACGATCGCCACGGCGACCGACGCGAACAACTCCGTCAGCGCGCCGGCCAGGTTGCCGGTGACGGTGCCCGTCCCGGCGGACGCGCGCAGGGCGCCGGCCTGTTCGTCGATCCGGGCGATGCGGTCCCGTACGAGCCCGGCGAGGAAGTCGTCGAAGTCGGCGAAGTGCCGGTGCAGCACCCCCTTGGCGCAGCCGGCCTCGACGGTGACCGCCCGGCTGGTCAGCGCGTTCGGCCCGTCCCGCAGCAGGATGCGCTCGGCCGCGTCGAACAACCGCTGTCGCGCGTCGGGTAGGGCCACCCCTGTCGGCATGCCGTGCGTCCTCCTTCGAGCGTTGACGACCGTTGACGAGTGGGCATGTGCCCACTCATAGTGGGCGCATGCCCACTATACGTTCCTCCGAGCCTGAGCCCGAGCTCGGGCCTCACCAACTCCGGCTGGTGGCCGAATCGTTCGGCGTGGACGCCGAGCGTTACGACCGCGCCCGGCCCCGCTACCCCCGGGCCATGGTGGAGGGGATCGTCGCCGCCTGCCCCGGCGCCGGGACTCCCCACGTCCTCGACGTCGGCTGCGGCACGGGAATCGTCGCCCGGCAGTTCCGGGCGGTCGGCTGCACGGTGCTCGGCGTCGAACCCGACGCCCGCATGGCCGACGTGGCACGGCGGCTCGGCGCCGACGTCGAGGTGGCGACGATCGAGGACTGGGACCCCGCCGGGCGGGAGTTCGACGCCGTCGTCGCCGGGCAGGCCTGGCACTGGATCGACCCGGTCGCGGGAACGGCCAAGGCCGCGCGCGTACTGCGGCCCGGCGGCCGGCTGGCGCTGTTCTGGAACGTTCCCGAGCTCCCGCCCGCCGTGGCCGAAGCGATCGCGGAGGCCGCTCGACGGGTGCTGCCCGACGCGCCGTTCGACTTCCGGCCGGGAGCCCGGAGCGCCCTGGACGGATACCGGGCGCTCGCCACCAAGGCCGCCGACGCGATCCGGGACACGGGCGCGTTCGGTGACGCGGAGCGGTGGGAGTACGCCTGGGAGTGGACCTGCACCCGTGACGCGTGGCTGGAACTGATGCCCACTCAAGGCGCCTTCACCCGGCTCCCGCCCGGCGCACTGGCCGAGGTGCTGGAGGCCGCCGGGACGGCCATCGACGCGATGGGCGGCACCTTCACGATGAGCTGCGCCACGGTGGCCGTCGTCGCCGCGCGAACCGACGCCCCGCCCCGGCCAAGGAGCTAGACCGTCGTCCCCAGCAACTCCCGGAACGCCTCCGTCCCTTCCGGCGTCACCTTCACGGCGCGCCCCGAGCCGACCCGCCGCACCCACCGGCGTTCCAGCGCGGCGGCGCACAGGGCCGCGCCCAGCGCCCCGCCGAGATGGTGGCGCCGCTCCGTCCAGTCCAGGCACCCGCGCACCAAGGGCCGCCGGGCACCTGAAGGCTGCTCGAAGCCCAGGACGTCCACGAGCCACACCCGCCCCTCCGGGGTGACGAACAGCCCCGAACCGACCGCGACCAGGCCCCGGGCGACCATCGCGTCCGCCAGGGCCACGCCCAGCCGCCCCGCCAGATGGTCGTAACAGGTGCGGGCCCGGGCCTCGGCGCTCAGCCGCACCGACTCCCGCAGATTCCGAGGGCCGGCGGCGGCCGGAGCGGCCCCGGTGGCCGGGGCGTACGAGCTGAGGGCCTCGATCAGACCGGCCACCTCCGGGCCGGCCAGCCGCACGTAGCGGTGCCGGCCCTGGCGGGCCTCGGTCAGCACCCCGCCCTCGACGAGGCGGGAGATCTGCTCGCTGGCGGTGGAGGGGCGCACCCCCGCGTACGCGGCGAGTTCACCCGCCGTCCAGGCACGGCCGTCGAGAAGGGCCTGGCAGAAGGCGGCCCGGGTGCGGTCGGCGAACAGAGCGGCGGTCTCGGCGAGCGGGATCATGACGTCAGGATGCCGCAGGAACGGTTCGGGGAGCGCCGAACCGTTCCGGCCCTAGCGTCGAGACCATGACGGACACGACGACGCATACGACGACCGATACGACGCGGACGGCACGCACGACGCATGAACGCGACCGCTACGCCGCCTTCGCGCGCCTGCACCACCAGCCGGCCCCGCTGCTCCTGCCCAACGCCTGGGACCACGCCTCGGCGGCCGCCCTCGCGGCGGAGGGCTTCGCGGCGATCGGCACCACGAGCCTCGGCGTGGCCGCGGCCGCCGGCCTGCCGGACGGGGCTGCCGCGACCGCCGAAGCGACCCTGGCGCTGGCCCGCCGGCTCGGACAGGGCTCCTTCCTGTTCTCCGTGGACGCCGAAGGGGGCTTCAGCGACGACCCGGAGGACGTCGCCGAGCTGGCCCGCGAACTCCACGCGGCGGGCGCCGCCGGAATCAACCTGGAGGACGGCCGCCCGGACGGCACCCTCGCCCCCGTCGAGCTGCACGCCGCGAAGATCGCCGCCGTCAGGGCCGCCGCACCCGCGCTGTTCGTGAACGCCCGCACCGACACCCACTGGCTCGGACACCGGGAGGACGAGACCGCGGCACGCCTCGCGGTCTACGAGCGGGCCGGAGCGGACGGGGTGTTCGTACCGGGACTCTCGGACCCGGACGGCATCGCCGCCCTGACGGCGACCCTGACCGTCCCGCTGAACATCCTCTACACGCCCACCGGCCCCACGCTCGCCGACCTGGCCGCGCTGGGCGTGCGCCGGGTCAGCCTGGGCTCGCTGCTCTACCGCAGGGCCCTGACCACGGCCGTGGCCACGGCGACCGCGATCCGCGACGGCCGGCCGGCGGACCTCACGTCCCTGTCCTACGCGCAAGCCCAGGCGCTGGCGGCGGCCGCCCCGGGAACCGTTTGACGACCAGCCGTGCGGGTGCGGTCGGCGTCGCGACACGGCCGACGTACGGGCGATCGGCGAGGCGCCATGCTCAGCTGAAGGGATCAGCTGAAGGAGTCGGCTGAAGGAGGCGGCGGCCGGTCGAGCGGCAGGGAGCTGAGGAGAAGTGGCGGAGACCGACGACATCGACCGGCAGGACATCCGGCTGGCCGTGGTCATGAACGGCGGGGTGAGCCTGGCCGTCTGGATCGGCGGGGTCGCCGTCGAACTGCACCACCTCGCGATGGCCCGCCGCTGGGACGAGCCGGTCTACCGGCCGCTGCTCGACGTGCTGCGCGCCGACGCGCGCGTGGACGTCATCGCCGGAACCTCCGCCGGCGGGCTCAACGGCGCCTTCCTCGCCCTCGGCCTCGCCCGCGAGAAGGACATCACGCCCCTGAGCGGCCTGTGGCGGGACAAGGGCGCGCTCGGCAAGCTGCTGCAGAGCCCCCTCCAACGGCAACCCGTCTCCCTCCTCAGCGGGGACTACTTCCTCGACGAGCTCCGCAACGCCCTCCGCGACGTCGCCACCTCCCCGTCCCGGGCCGGCGCCGACGACGGGCGGTCCGGCCGACGGCCCGTCGAGCTCATCCTCACCGGCACGCTGTGGCGCGGCCGGCACAGCTCCTTCTGCGACGACACGGGCGTGCGCATCACCGAAGTCGACCACGACGCCCGCTTCCGGTTCGCCTCGCGGGCCGGAGCCACGGACCACGCCGCCGACCTCCAGGACGACGGGGTGATCGACCGGCTCGCCGTCGCGGCACGCTGCACCTCCTCCTTCCCCGCCGCGTTCGCGCCGCAGTGGGTGGACGTCGACGCGGGCCCGGCCGACGGCCCCTGGCCCTCGACGGCCGGGCACGCGAACTTCCGTGTCCCGCAGTTCGTCGTCGACGGCGGGATCCTGCTCAACAAACCCGTCCGCCCCGCCCTTGAGGCCGTCTACCGGCAGACCGCGCAGGCACAGGTCCGCCGGCTCCTCGCCTACGTCGTGCCCGACCCGTCGGAAGCACCACCGCCGACCACCACCCCGACTCCCGCCCCCGCACCCGCCGGGACGCCGCCCCCGCCCCCGCGCGCGCCCGACGTCCTCCTCGGCGTGCTGACCCGGCTGCGCTCGACCGACTCGGTCTCCCGCGAGCTCACCGAGATCCAGGTCCGCAACGAGGACACCCGGCGCCGGCGCCGGGCCCGCGCCCGGTTCGCGTACGCCCTGACCGGGGCGGCGCGACAGCTCTCGGAAGCGGCATGGCAGGGCTACCTCGAGACCCGGATCGAGCACGCCGCCGACACCATCAGCGCCTGGCTGACCGCCGGACAGCCCGCCGAGACGGACGGCCGGTGGAGCGAACAGGAGATCGCCGACCGCCTCCGCGCCGTCCTGCGGGACCGGCGCGCGCGACCGGAGTCGTTCATCCCGCGAGGAGACTCCGTCGACGAGGCCACCGGCCGTACCGGCGCCGACTGGGACTGGGGGCAGACCGGCGTCCAGGGACTGCGCGACATCGTCGCCGACGTCCTCAAACGAGCCATCTGGCTGGCGCCCATGGGCTCGCCGGAACGCCACGCCGTCATCGAGGCACGCCGCCGGGCGAACACCGTGTTCGAGGAGATCGAGGCGGACTGGCACGAGCTGGCGGACCACTGGACCCGCGCCGGCGCCGACCTGCCACCCGCGACGTACGACGAGCTCGGCAAGGCGACGCCGGCCGGCACCCGGCGCCTCGAGGACCGGCTGCGCCAGGCCCTCACCGACTGGGACGGACCGCCGGACCCCGGCGCGGAGGGCTACGGGGCACGGCACGCGCGGCGGTACGCCCAGGCGGCCGCCCTGGCCGACGCCCTCGTGAGCTGCGGGGACGCACTGTCCCGCGTCTCCGGATCCGGAGACGGGGAGACCGTCGTCGACCCCGACGGAACCGGACGCACCCACCTCAAGGCGCTCACCGACTACCTGCTCCACGCCACCCAGGACGTCCTGGACACCCGGAACGTCCTGGACCGCATGCTCCGCCTGGAAGTCGTCCAGCAGGCGTACGGCGACACCCGACGCGGACTGGAGCAGGAAGTCGAACTGATCCAGGTCTCCTCCCGCGACCCCGGCCTGCTCACGGGCAGACAACTGCACCACTTCGGCGCCTTCTACCGCGCTTCCTGGCGCGTCAACGACTGGATCCACGGGCGCATGGACGGCGCCGCCCACCTGACGCGGACGCTGATGTCCGTCGAGCGGCTGCGGCAGGTCTGGGCGACGGACGGCGACGCCGACGACGCGGCCCGCCGGCTCGTCGACGCGCTGCGCACCTGCGCCGTCGACGCGCCCGACCCGGCCGACCGGGCGTGGCTGGACCGGATCTGGCAGGAGCGATACGCCTCCGCGTGCCGGGGCCTGGTGACGGAACAGATCGTCCCCGTCCGTCCCGCGCCGACCCCCACGGGCCGTGGCCCCGAGGACGATCCCCGGCTCGGCCTCTGCGTGGAGGCGGTCACCCACGCCCTCCAGACGGACATCCTCCGCCAGGAACTCCACCTCCTGGCGGACGCGGTCCGCACGGAAGGCGACGGACGCCCCGAGGACAGCACGCGATGGCTCACCCAGTACGACGCGGAGGCGTCCGGCACGGCCGGCCGGCCGATGCGGGCGGAGACGCTGTGGCGACTGTGGAAGAGCGCCGGGGACATCGGCCGCCAGCGGATCACGCAGGAGGCGGGCGGCGACCTCTTCGCCGAGACCGCCGCCCAGAGCGCCGCCGTCGCGGCGAGCGCCGTCGGCGCGCCCCGGGTGAAGGCCGTCGGCGCGGTGCTCAGCGCCCTCCGCGGCTACACCCTCGCGGTGTGGGCCATGGTCCATTTCCTCGCCCGCCCGGGCAGGTTCGGCCACCGCGCGGTGGACCTCGCGGTGGTCACCGGAGGCGTCCTGCTGGCCGTGTCCCTGTTCGTCCCCGGCCTTCCCGTGGCCTTCACCCTCGCCGGGGTGTTCCTCCTGCTGGCGGGCTGGTCGGCGGCCGCGCTGCTGACCCGGGACGCGTGGCGGCTGGGCCTGAGACTCGCCGCCGTCGTGCTCGTCCTCCTGTGCGCCGCCGCCTTCTACATCTACGCGAACCGGCACGACGCCCACCTGCGCGAGACGCTGTGGAGCCTGGCGGTCAAACTGGGCGTCGGCCTCCTCGTCGTCCTCCTCGGCGTCTTCCTCGCCCGCACGCGCGCGCCGCGCGGCACCTCCTCCTACCACGCGCACCGCACTGACGAGTGAGGCTTCGGCGAACACCGACCCCCGCGCACCGCCGGTCGCTAGAGTGCCCGCACGTTCCGATCGGCGGAGCGACGGAGGGGGAGCGGCCGGTGCCCAACTTACTGAGAGTGCCACTGGAGAGCGGCGGATCCGTGCTCGTCGAGATCGACGAGGACCCGCAGGCGGTCGTCAGGGTCGCCCGCGGCGGCGGGACCGTCGCCCACGCCGCGGAGACCCTGGAGCGGGGGCTGGACAGCGTGCGGGAGGCCGCGCACGCCGTCGTCGGCAGACTCACCGACCTCCCCCGCCAGCCGAACAAGATCACCCTTGAACTGGGGCTGAAACTCTCGGCGGAGACCGGCGTCTTCCTCGCCAAGACCGCCGGCGAGGCGTCCCTGACGCTCACCCTCGAATGGGACGGACAGCGCCCCGACGCGCCGCCGGTCACCAGGGCGGTCACCGCCAACGGGACCACCGCCAACGGCACAGCCACCAACGGAACAGCCGCCAACGGCACGTCGGCCGTGGTCGTCGGCTGACCACAGCCGGAAGAAAAGAGAACCACCCATGCCCGGACCCGTGCCGAATCCCGGCATCGCCCGGCTGTGGTCGGACGGCGGCGCTCCCCTCGGGGCGGGCTTCCTGGCCGCTCCGCGCACCGTGCTGACCTGCGGCCACGTCATATCCGCGATCGTGGGGGAACCCGAGTCCGCCCCCCTGCCCCCGGGCCTCGCCGTCGAGCTGGACTTCCCGCTCGCCGGCCGTGCGCCCCAACGGCGGACCGCGTCCCTGCTGCGCCACGTCCCCGTCGCCGACGACGGCACCGGGGACATCGCGGTCCTCTCACTCGCCGAGGACCCGCCCACCGGCGCGGAACCCGTACGGCTGCTGGACGTGGACTCGGTGCGCGACCACCCGTTCACGGCGTTCGGCTTCCCCGCCGGCGACGACGAGGGAGTGTGGTCGCTCGGCACGATCGTCGACGAACGCGGCCGGGGCTGGGTGCAGATCGAGAGCACCGGCGCCTGTGAGATCCTCCAGGGATTCAGCGGCACACCCCTGTGGGACGACCGGCTCAAGGGCGTCGTCGGCATGGTCGTCGCCACCGACCGGCGGTTCGTCGGCCGGGCGGCCTACGCCATCACCCTCGACGCGCTCCTGGAGGTCCACCCGGAGCTCGCCCGCCACGCCTCGCCGCCCTCCCCCTTCCGGGGGCTCATGCCCTTCCGGGAACAGGACGCCGCGCACTACTTCGGGCGTTCCGCCCAGATCGAGGAGCTGACCGAGGCGGTCACCACGTCCGGGGTCGTCCCGGTGATCGGGGCGTCCGGGGTCGGCAAGTCCTCCCTCGTCCAGGCGGGGCTCCTGCCCGCGCTGCGCCGGCGCGGCGACTACAGCGCGGTGACGCTCGTCCCCGAACCGGCCGTGCGCGCCGAGCACATGCTGGCCTCGGCGCTGCTCCCGCTGATCGACGCCCTCCCCGGCGAGGAGAACGCCCCCGGCGAGGTGGGGGAGCGCCTGGACCGGCTGGCGCGGCGGTTACGGGACGGGGCCGCCGCTCCCGTGGTCATGGAGGCCGTCGGCCGCTCCGGAACCTCGCAACTCCTCCTCTTCGTCGACCAGTTCGAGGTGCTCTTCCGCTGCCCTCCGGACGAGGCGGACGCGCTGGTCGAGCACGCCCTGCGGATGACCGAGTGGCGCACCGCGGACGGCGGTCCGCTCGTCCGCCTGGTGTTCACCCTGCGGCTGGACTTCCTCAAGGCCATGCGCCGGTTCCCGGCGCTCGAGCGTGCCTGCGACACGTCGGCCTTCCTCGTCAACAAGCTGGCCGGTGAGCAGTTGCGCGAGGTGGTGCTGGCGCCGGTCGACGCCTTCCACGGCGCCGTGCGGTTCGAGGACCGGCTGGCGGAGCGCCTGCTGGCGGACACCGGAAGCGGCCCCGGCGCCCTGCCCCTCCTGGAGTTCGCCCTCACCCTCCTGTGGGAGCGACAGGTCAAGGGGGTGCTGACGCACGCGGCCTACGAGGAGACCGGCCGGGTCGCGGGGGCCCTGGCGACCCACGCCGAACGTGCCGTGAAGGAGCGGCTGGGCGACATGCGGGACGAGGTGCGGCGGCTGTTCGTCCAGCTCGTCCGCCCGGGCGACGGCGCCGCCGACAACCCCGTCGACACCGGCCGCACCGCGCGCCGCCCCGAACTCCACCCGGCGTGCTGGGAGGCCGCCCAGTTCCTGGCCACCCAGCGGCTCGTCCACCTCGACCACGCCTCCGACGGCGTGGAGACGGTCGCCCTCGCCCACGAGGCGGTGCTGGAGCACTGGCCCACCCTGCGGTCCTGGGTCGACGCCGACCGGGACTTCCGCACCTGGCAGGAGCACCTCCGGGCGCGGCTGAGCCGCTGGGAGCTCAGCGACCGCGACCGGGCCCTGCTGATGCGCGGCTCGGAGCTGAGCACGGCGGAGAAGCGGCTGCGCGAGCGGCAGGACGACATCCCCGAGGCCGAGCGCGGCTACATCCGGGCGAGCGCGGAATGGCGGCGGCGGCGCCGGTTCCGCGCGGCCCTCGCGGCGACGGCCGTCGTCACGGCGATGACGGGCGTCGCCGGTGCCGGTCTCGTCTCCGTGCGGGAGAGCAAAGCGGCCGAACTCTCGGGCGGGCTCGTGCAGGAGGCGCAACGCCAGGCCGGCTCCCGGCTGGAGACCTCGGCCCTGCTGTCCGTCGCGGCCTGGCGCACGGCCTCCACCCAGCAGGCCCGCGACAACCTCTTCGACCGCTACCTGGCCGACGCCCCCTACGACGCGGTGCTGCCCGCGACCGGAACGGTCGCCGAGACGGCGCTCGACGACTCGGGGCAGGTGATCGCCGTCCGCACCGGCGCCGGCCGGCTCACGGTCTGGCGCGTGGCGGCATCGGGCGGCATCGCGCGGCTGGTCGACATGGACAACGTCTCGGCCGTGGCGGTGAGTCCCGACGGCACCCGGCTCGCGCTCGGGGGCGACGGCAACCGCGTCGGGGTGTGGGACGTCCGCGAGCGCAAGACGCTGCTGACCCTGCGCGGCGCCGCGAGCACCTCCAGCACGGACCAGCGACCCGACCAACTGCGCTTCGACCGCACGGGCCACCGGCTCGTGTCGCACCCCCCGGCGGACGACACGGCCCAGGTGTGGGACCTCGACCGGCCCGCGGCCCCCGCGGTGACGCTGCGAGCGCCCACCGACACCTACGGGGAGGCCACGGAGTTCGCCTTCGACGCGAGCGGCCGGCACATCGTGGCCTCCCACATCGGGGACGACTACCACGTGTGGGACGCGCGCAGCGGACGTCCCGTGCCGAAGGAGGGCCCGGCCGAGGGGCCGGATCTCCCCGTGGTGTCCTTCCTCAGCGGCCCCCACCCGGTCGTCGCCCGGTGCGTGGACGGCAAGTGGCACCTGACGGACCCGGCCGACGGCACGACCGACCCGCGCCTCGCCCGCACCATCCCGTGCGAAACCACCGGCGAACTGGCCGCGGTGTCCGACCGGATGGTGCTGGCCCGGCGGAACGGCACGGTCACGGTCTACGACGCGCACACCGGCCGGCAGCTGTCGCGGTTCGACGAGGACGGGGCCTCGGGCGGCCGCTACACCCGGTACGCCCTGTCCAACGACAGCCGGAGGATCGTCCGCGCCCGGGGCACGGAGACCCTGGTCATGACCGCCCCGGCGCCGGACTCCCTCGGCACGGTCGACTGGACCAGCGGCTCGCACCCCGAGGGCAAACAAGGCGACGCGGAAGCGGCCCAGTTCTCCCCGGCGGGCCGCTATCTGGTCACGGAGGGCGTGGACGGCGGCGCGGTCGCACTGTGGGATCCGGCGACCGGGCGCCGCATCGCCACGGGCGGCGCGTCGAAGGGCGGAGTTCCGGGGTACTCGGTCTTCGATCCCGCGGAGAAGGTCCTCGCCGTGAGCGACGTGGAGGATCCGACGGTGACGCTCTACAGCGTGCCGGGACTCCAGGTGCTCCGTCAGCTGCGCATCGATACGCCCGCCGATCCCCCACCGCGCGCGATGGGGATCTCGGGCCTCGGATTCGACGCGCGGGGTCGTCTGACGGCGCTGGCGGGCGGCGTGGTCTCCCGCTGGGACACCGCGACCGGCGCGGAGATCGGGCGTCCGCTGTTCTTCACGGGCAACGCCCCCGTCGACCGGCGCGACTACTCGACGACTCTGGCCGTGCACCCCCGCTCCGGACAGGCCGCCGTGACCACCCCCGACCGCCGGGGCGTCGAGATCTGGGACCTGGAGAAACGACATCGTGTCAAAGTGATCGTCCCAGGCTTCACGGCACCACTGCTCGACTGGCACCGGGCGGTGCGGTACAGCGCCGACGGCACGCGCCTCATGCTGGTCAGCCAGGACGGGGAGACGGAGGTCCGCGACGTGGAGACCGGACGGAAGCTGATCGGCATCCCCGCCGCCCCCTCCCGCACCACGGCCTTCCTGGACCGTTCCACCCGGGTGGTCAGCACACGGGAGGGAGCCTTCGAGCTGTGGGGCCCCGAGGGCCTGATCGCCCGGACCCGTACCCCCGCGGCCGCCCAGGTACGGGCGGTCGTCCCTTCACCCGACGGCGAGCGGATGCTCCTGACCACCGGCAAGGACCTCGACGTGAGATTCCGCCTCGAACAGGCGTCCCCGGACGCCTGGGCCACGAGCCTGTGTGCGCGCGTCACGCGCGACATCGCGCTCGGCGACATGGGAACGGTGCGCTACGGCTTCCTGGAGCGCAACCTGCTGGGGGTGACGGCATGCGCTCGCGGGTAGGCGCCGTGGCGGCCATGTGCCTCCTCCTGGTGGCCACGGCCACCTCGTGCTCGTCCTCGGGGAACCCGGCAGGCTCACCGGGCCCGAGCCGGTCGGTCGTCCTGTGGGACCCCTCGGCCGGACGCCCCTCACCGTCGACGGCCGCCGACGGGCCGTTCGACGCGGCCGCCGCGACGCTGCGCATCAAGCGTCTGGGCTACACGGCCGACGACGAGCCCGGCGTCCTGAAGGCCCTCCGGGGCCCCTTCCGCGCCATTCACGGCACCTGCACGGGAAGCGTCGACGGCCGCTGTGTCAGCGTCTTCTTCTTCCAGGGGAACGACTACGTGGGGTACGACTCTCCCGGAGTCAACGAGTCCACGATCGTGAAACAGGACGGGAGGACGGTCACCATCTCCTACCCCGTGTTCACGACCACGGATCCCATGTGCTGCCCGTCGGGCGGCACCCGCGAGATCCGGGCCGCCTTCAAGGACGGGAAGGTGACCTTCACGCCCCCACTGCCGGGCAACCCCAACGGTCCCAACACGTAACGGCGGTCGGGGCGGGCGCCTTACGATCGACGCATGTCCGAACATGACGCGAACTCACGATGGTCCCTGTGGTCACGGGACTCGATCCTGTCGATCGGTTCGGTGGGCTCGGTGCTCTCGATCGGCTCGGCGGGGTCGATCCTGTCCGTCGGCTCGGTCGGCAGCGCCCTGTCGGTCGCCTCGGTCGGCTCCTGGCTGAGCACCGGCTCCCTGCTGTCCTCCCGGTCGCGATGGTCGGTGATGTCCTCGCGGTCCCACCGGGGTCTCATGGCCGCCGGGGCGGTGACAGCGGTGGCCTGCGCGGCACTCGCCGTCGGCCGGCGGGGGAGGTGAGGAAACAGCCGATCCCGGTAGAAGGCGCCCGTCGCGCACTCCACGCGCTCTTCCGGACATCCGGGCGCCCCTGACTTCCCCCCTTCACGGGCGGTGAGGGCCGAACCCCTTCCCCGGCAAGCCGGTTGAGCACCGGGTGCCTCGAACCCGGCGCCCTTTACCGACCAAGGGAGGGAAACCCTCATGGAGAGTCCGGGAGACCATAAACAGGCTCAGTCCCACAGGCTACCGTTCCCCGAGCCGGTGGAACCCCGCCGGAAGGCGCAGTGGGCGACATCGGCGTTCGACCACTCCGGCGTATGGCGCCTGTCGGCGTCCATCCCGGCGGTCCTCGCGCAGGTGTTCCGCATGGCCTGGCGCATCGACCGCCGCGACGTGATCGTCATGGTGGGCGCGCAGCTCACCTACGGCATCTGCTCGGCCGTGGCCTTGACGGCCACGTCCCGGGCGATGACGCACATCCTCGGCACCGGCACCGTCGCCGGCCGCGTCCACGCCGCGCTGCCCGCGCTGCTGGCCATCGCGGTCGCCGCCGGCATCGGCCGCGTCGCCCACGGGCTGGCGTCCTGGTCCGTGGGCCGCCTCAGACCACGGCTGATGACCGCCGCGGACATCGCCGTCGTCGACGCGATGGTGTCCGTGGAGCTCGCCGCGTTCAACGAGCCGGGGTTCGCCGAGGAGCACGAGGCGGCCGAGGCGGGGTCGCTGCGCTGCGACCGGCTGATCTACGACGTGCAGTCCTTCATGTCGGCGCTGATCAAGCTCGTGGCTGCCTTCGGCGTGCTCACGGTCCTCCACCCGCTGATGCTGCCGGTCCTCGTGCTCGCCGTGGCCCCGTCGGGCACGGGGGCGATGGCCGAGGCGAGGATCGAGCACCGGACGCACCACGCCAACAGCAGCGGCCGCAACGTCAAGAGCATGATGCGCTGGTACCTGACCACCACTCAGCTCGCGGACGAGGTGCGCGGCAACAGCATGGCCCCGTACCTGATGTTCTGGTACCGCACGATCACCGGCCGGATGGACGCCCGGTCGCTGACCGGAGCCGCCCGCGCGCTGCGGATCAACCTGCTCTCGGCGTGCGCCGGCGGGGTGTGCCTGACCCTGGCGTGGGCCACGCTGGCCTGGCTGACGATCACCGGGCGGATGTCGCTCGCGATCGCCGCGACGGCCGTCCTCGCCGTGCGCGCGGCGCTGGGCAACCTCACCAACGCCGTGCACTACGCCGCGTCCCTCTTCCACTCCAGCCTCTTCCTCGGCGACTGGAAGCGGTTCGTCACCTCCAGCCGCGAGCACTACCCGGCCCACGGGACGGTCGTGGTGCCCGACCGGCCGGAGACCATCCGGGTCGAGGACGTGTCGTTCACCTACCCCAACAAGACCCGGCCCGCGGTCGACGGCGTGTCCCTGACTCTGCGCCGGGGGCAGGTCGTGGCCGTCCTGGGCGAGAACGGCTCGGGCAAGTCGACGCTGACCCGGTTGCTGTGCGGCCTGTACACCGCCGACAAGGGACGGGTGCTCTGGGACGGGGCGGACCTGGCGGAGATGGACCTGCGCCGGGTCTGGGAGCACACGGGGGTGGTCACCCAGCAGTTCGGGTACTGGCCGCTGTCCGCGCGGGAGAACATCACCCTCGGCCAGCCCGTCACGTCCGGCGACGACCGGGTGTGGAAGGTCGTCGACGCCGTCGGCATGCGCGAGGCGGCCGAGGAGCTGCCCGACGGCCTCGACACCCTGCTGGCCCGCGAGCTGTGGGGCGGCGTCTCCCTCTCGGGCGGCCAGTGGCAGCGGGTCGCCTGCGGCCGGGTGCTCTACCGTGAGCCCGACGTCGTCGTACTGGACGAGCCGACCTCGCAGATGGACGCCCAGGGCGAGCACGACATGTTCCGGCTCGTCCGGACCATCGCCCCCGACCGGATCACCGTCGTGGTGACCCACCGCCCGGCCAACGCCCGGGTCGCGGACCTGATCGTCGTCATGGACCAGGGCCACATCGTCGAGCAGGGCACCTTCGCCGAGCTGGTGACGGCCGGCGGCAGGTTCCAGCGGTGGTACGAGCTCGGTCAGCAGGCCTGACCCACGGCCGTCGTCCCGCTCCGCGAGGGAACGGGACGACGGCCGGACGCCGGGCCGGCCTACAGCTCCGCGGCCTCGTCGTCCTCGCCGGGCTCCTCCACCTGGCTCGTCACGACCTGGAGCACCGCGGCGTCCCCGTCGATCGCCAGCGACACACCCGACGGCAGCGGGATGTCACGGGCGTGCACGGTGTGCCCCGCGTCCAGGCCCGCCACGGACACCGTGACCGACTCGGGTATGTGGGTGGCCTCGGTCTCCACCGGCAGGGCGTTCAGCAGGTGTTCCAGCAGATTGCCGCCGGGGGCCAGGGCGCCCTCGGTGTGGATCGGCAGCTCGACGGTGACCCGCTCGCCCCTGCGCACGGCCAGCAGGTCGATGTGGACGAGGAATCCCTTGAGGGGATCGCGGTCCACGGCCTTGGGAATGACGAGTTCGCGTTTCCCGCCGATCTCCAGGTCTATCAGGACGTTCGGGGTTTTCAGGGCCATCATCAGCGCGTGACCGTCGACCGTCACGTGCTGGGGTTCGGCGCCATGACCGTAGACGACACCCGGCACCTTGTTCTCGCGACGGATCCGGCGGGCGGCGCCCTTGCCGAAAGCGGTCCGCGGCTCCGCGGCCAGCTTCACCTCAGCCATTTCTGCACTCCTCGTTCGACTCGTGGACTGCTGGGCATTGGTCACCCGGCCAGGGACGGAGCTCCACGAACCGCTGCGAAGAGCGCGCGCCGATCACGGAGCCGCCGCACCCGGAACACCCGGTACGGCCTCCCTCGCCGAGCAACCCGACGAGCGTAGACCGGCGGTCCCCGCGCTCGCATCAATCCCGGTGAAACGCGGGGTGGTAAAGCGCTCCTCCGTGAATCGCAAAGGGGAGTAAACGCCCCGAACCCGCCCGAAGATCGGCTACGGACGGGTCCTACGCTGACCCCTCGTGGCAATGGCAAGCAGTCTCCTCGCAACCGGTCCCACGGCACTCGCGCTGCCGGAACCGACCCCCGGCCGATGGGCCGGCACCTGGCAGGCCGACCCGTTCGGGATCGCCGCCGTCGTGCTGCTGGGCGGGCTCTACGGGTGGGGCGTGCTCCGGGCCCGGCGGCGCGGGCACCGCTGGCCGGCCGTCCGCACCGGCGCCTTCGCGATGCTCGGCCTGGGCACGATCGCCGTGGCGACGATGTCCTCGCTCGCCGTCTACGGCCGGGTGCTGTTCTGGCCGGCCGCCGTGCAGAACATCCTCCTCGACCTCGTCGCCCCGCTCGGCCTCGCGCTCGGCGACCCGCTCGCGCTGGCGCGCCTGGCACTGCCCGAGCGGGCCGCCGACCGCCTGGGCCGGGTCCTGCGCGGGCGGGTGTTCCGCGTCCTGACGTTCCCCGTGGTCAGCACGGTCCTCGTGCTCGCGTCGGAGTTGTCGGTCTACTTCACCCCGTACTTCGGGACGGCGCTGCGTGACGGGGCGGTGCACTCCCTGCTGTACCTCCAGCTGCTGCTGACCGGGTGCCTGTTCGTGCTGCCCATGCTCAGCCGCGAGGACCTCCTGCCCGCCTGGTGCACCCATCCGCTGCGGGCCCTGTTCGTCTTCGTCGACGGCCTCGTGGACGCGATCCCCGGCATCCTCGTGATGACCAGCGGCACCCGGATCGCGGCCGGCTGGTACGCGGCTCAGCAGCCGGGCTGGGGGCCCGGGCCGGACCGGGACCAGGTGCTGGGCGGCGGGCTGATGCTCGCCATCGCCGAGCTCGTGGGGCTGCCGTTCCTGATCGCGGTGTTCGTCGAATGGGTGCGCGCCGACCGCGTGCGGACCGCCGAGCTCGACCGGCGCCTCGACGCGGAGGCGGCGACGACGGCGGATGCGGCGACGACGGCGGATGCGGCGGAACCCGGGCACGTGCCCGTCCCCGAGGCCACCCGCCCCTGGTGGGAGACCGACCCGGGAATCGTGGGCGAGCGCTTCCGGCAGGGACGCTAGCGCCCCGAGCGGAGTGTTCAGCGCCTGCGGGGGCGCTTGGCCTCGCGGCGGGCCTCCTCCTCGTGGAAGAGGTCGGCCAGCCGCTGGGTGGGCCCGTCGAGTTCGATGGGCGCGTCCTCGTCGTCGGTGTCGACCCCCTGCGCGCGGAGCCGCTCGTCCTGCACCTTCACGGGTGGTGTGGAGTCCAGGTCGGACGGGCGAGGGCCCTCGGGGCCGTCCGGCCCGATGCGCACCAGCCGTTCCATGCGCACGACCCTGAACCGCAGGGAGAGGACCTCGAGCTCGTCGCACCGCGCCGCGTCCAGCCGGTCCGCCGCGGCCGTGTAGGGGGCGCGTTCCTCCGGAGTGAGGTCCTGCTGCCAGGGGATCATGACGCGAAGCTTCATGGCCAGGGTGTCCCGCGCCCCCTGCGGGGTGGTCGACGCGCCCGCCGAGTCGGGCCGCCAGCGCCCGTCCGTGTGCTCCGCCGTTCCGAAGACCGCGGGCAGCAGCACCCCTCCCGGGTGGGTCTCCGTGGCGCGCACCGAGTCGTCGCGGACGGCCCTGGGCACCGTGCCCTCCTTCCGGACGAGGGAGAGCAACTCCATCTTGAGGATGCCCTCGGACATCCCCGTCGCCGTGAACGGATCGATGACGAAGCCGTCCGCGGGGTCCGGGGCCCGGTGGGAATCGCCCGGCTCCATGGGGTCGGCGTCGGTGGGCCGGGGCGGCTCGGGGCCCTGCGGTCCGCCGCGCAGGAAGCGCTCCGCCCGCACCACCCGGTAGCGGACGCCCCGCACGGTCACCTCGTCGACCGCCTCCCGGTCCATGCGCTCCGCCGCGCTCATGTACGCGTCGTGGCCGGCCGGATCGCCGGCCTCCTGGGCCGTCCGCGCCGCGAGACGGAACACCGAGCCCATGGAGTCACGGGCCTCCTGCGGCTCCAGGGACGAGAGCGAGGAGACCAGCTCCCAGCCGCCCTCCATCCGCTCCTTCGCCACACCGAAGACGGGGTGACCGTCCAGGAGGATGTCCGGATACGCCTCCCGGGCCCGCCAGGCCTCGACGTCCGCGAGCGACGCGACGGGCTCTTCCGGAACCGCGATCCGGATCTTGCGGTACGCGGGGACGTTCTCCCCGTCCAGCTCTGCCATGCCCTCCAGGGTGCCGTGAGCATGATGGGCCGCGCAGCCGAAACGGTCACTCCATGAACAGTGGACACGCGAGCGAACGCACGGAGCGCGGCTGCCCAGCAGTCCACGTGTGACAGACTGTGATCGTTTCTGCTTGAAACGCGTAAATAAGCGCACTGAACATATGGAGCACATCATGGCCAAGGTCCGGCTGACCACCAACCACGGTGACATCGTCCTGGAGCTCAACGAGGAGAAGGCGCCCAAGACCGTCGAGAACTTCCTCGCCTACGTGGACAAGGGCCACTACGACGGCACGATCTTCCACCGTGTCATCCCCGGCTTCATGGTCCAGGGCGGCGGCTTCGTCCCCGGCATGGACCAGAAGCCGACGGACGCGCCCATCGACAACGAGGCGGACAACGGCCTCAAGAACACGGCGTACACCGTGGCGATGGCCCGTACGAACGACCCCCACTCGGCGACCGCCCAGTTCTTCATCAACGTCAACGACAACGACTTCCTGAACTTCACCTCGAAGTCCCCGAACGGCTGGGGTTACGCCGTCTTCGGCCAGGTCGTCGAGGGCCAGGACGTCGTCGACAAGATCAAGGCCGTCAAGACCGGTACCCGCGGCTTCCACCAGGACGTCCCGAAGGACGACGTGGTCATCGCGGCCGCCAAGCGCGAGGTCTGAGAACCGCGAGCCCGGCACCGGCTCCCATGAGGAACCGGAGACGCCGGGTCCTGATCTCTTCATGTCCGCGACACCTCGCGGTCGGCTGAGCGTCTTCCCACGGTGTTGATCTTTCCGACGGGCGTATCCGGCCATCGGAAGGAACAGGATCGTGTTCGTCAGGAAGTCTCGCGTCGCCGCTCTCGCGGCACTCGCCGCCGTCGCACTGCCGGCCGGGGTGCTGAGCACCGCCACCACGGCGGAGGCCGCTTCGGTCCGGGGCGTGCCCGGCTATCAGACGTGGCAGAGCGATGTGGACAAGGCGGTCGCCCCCGCGATCCCGTGGCTGCGGGACCGTATCGCCAAGGGCGGCGACAGCCCGGCCATCGTGCTGGACATCGACAACACCGCGCTGGAGACGTACTACCACGAGGGCCAGGCCAACGAGCCGGTCCTCAAGGTGGCCCGCTGGGCGCACGAGCACAACGTGTCCGTGCTGTTCGTCACCGCCCGCAGCTCCTCGTCGTCCGCGCGGCGGCAACTGGAGGACGCCGGTTACCCGGTGGACGCCATATGCACGCGCGAGCACGGCGAGGAGAAGGGCGAGGGCAAGGCGCGCTGCCGGGAGGAACTCACCCGGGACGGCTACACGATCACAGCCAACATCGGCAACCGGCCCACCGACTTCGAAGGCGGCTACTTCGAGAAGGGCTTCAAACTGCCCGACTACGGCGGCCGCCTCTCCTGAACCCCGCCGCGCCCTTCACCGCCGGACCCCGGCGGCGAAGGGCGAACGCGGGTTGGCTTGTTCACATGGTGTGAGCGCTCCATGGCGCTACGCAAACTGACGTAGCTTCCCCTCTTCGCATGCGTGATCTGCGACGGCAATGGTTCGCTGCAGGCACGCATTCCCCGAAGAGAGGGGCAAACAGGGCATGGTCGCGCGTCCCTTGGCACCCGGAGTCTTCGTCACGGAGCGTTCGAGCGGAGTCCGGACGATCACCGGGGTGGGTACGTCCACCCCCGCGTTCCTCGGCTACACGGTGGGCGGCCCGACGGCCCCCACACCACCGACGCTGGTGCGCAGTTGGTCCGAGTTCGTGGACACGTTCCACTTCCGTTCCCCGATGGGGCGGGAGGAAGTCGAGCGGGCGCTGGAGGGCCTGCCGACGGCCGTCGAGGAGGCGACCGCGACCCTCCAGTCCGAAGAAGCCGCACTCCGGGACCTGGCCACCACCGGAGCCGAGCCGGTCGTCCCCACGGCCGACTTCGACAAACTCGTCGCCGTACGGACCGCCGACTGGGCGGGCGAGCCCGTCGGCGACGCGGACCGGCAAACGGCCGAAGCCGCGGCCGGGAAGGTGTCGACCGCCTTTCCCGAGGACTACGCCCAGTGGATCGCGGCAGGCGAGCACCTGGCCTCCCTCGGCCGCCGCCGGGACGAACTGACCTTCCTGAAAACGGTATTCGAGCAAGCGGGGACCATCTGCCTCCACGAAGCCGTCTACGGGTTCTTCGCCAACGGAGGAAGCTCCTGCTACATCCTCCGCCTCGACCCCACCAAGGACCTCGCGGGCGAAGTCGACGGTGACGCCGACGAACGCACCGGACTGGCCGGGCTGAAGAGCGTCCCCGACGTGAACATGGTCGCGGTACCCGACCTGTGGCACGGGGGCACACCTCCCGAGACGGCCGCGACGATCCTCGGCAAGGTGATCGGCCACTGCGCCACCCTGCGCAACCGGCTCACCCTGTGCGAGCCGCCCCCGGACACCGGGCCCAACGCCGTACCGCAATTCCTGAACCGGCTGCCGGGCCCGGACTCGGACGACGCGGCGTTCACGGCGTTGTACTACCCGTGGCTGGAGGTGCCGGGCGTGGACGGGGAGCGGCGCACGGTTCCCCCGTCGGGCCACCTGGCGGGGGTGTGGGCGCGTACGGACGCGGAACGCGGGGTTTTCAAGGCCCCCGCCAACCAGAATCTCCGGGGCGTGGCCTCCCTGCCCACCCTGCTCACCGACCAGCGCCACGGCGAACTCAACGACAAGGGCGTCAACTGTCTCCGCGTCTTCCCCGACCGGGGACTGCTCGTCTGGGGCGCTCGGACCCGGTCGAGCAGTCGGGACTGGCGGTATCTCAACGTGCGCCGTCTCGTGTCGTTCCTGTCCGATTCGATCCGGCAGTCGACGACGTGGGCGGTGTTCGAGCCCAATGACGACCGGCTGTGGGCGACGCTGGGCCATTCGGTCGTGAGTTTCCTGACCGATCAGTGGCGTCAGGGGGCGTTGTTGGGGCGGACG